>NZ_CAXTAZ010000032.1:0-56499 GCF_964242715.1 uncultured Enterovirga sp. | reverse complement strand
TAGGCGAAGAACCGCGGCCGGTGCGGATCCTCGTGCATGTAGCCGATCGAGTAGGTGTGGACGAGCGCCGACACCGTGTTCACGACGACCAGCATGACGACCGTCAGCGTGTCGATGCGGAAGGCCCAATCGACGACGAGGCCGCCCGACGTGAACCAGTTCGCGACCTGGACGCGCGTCGCGCCGCCCGAGCCGTAGCCGACCTGGAAGAAGGCGATCCAGGAGAGAATCGCGGCGACGACGAGGAGCCCGGTCGTGACGAGTTCGCTCGGCCGCGGCCCGATCAAACGGCCGAACAGGCCGGCGATCAGGAAGCCGACGAGCGGGAGGAAGACGATCGCGTGATACATGGTTCAGCTTCGTGCTTCGAGACGGCCGCTACGCGGCCTCTTCAGCATGACGAGGTGGGTGGATGGGAATCCACTCCGGGCGTCATCCTGAGGAGCGGTCCGGTTCGGCGAAGCCAGCCGGACCGCGTCTCGAAGGACGCAGGACGTCGGAACGCGAACCACCCTCACCCCCGCATCATGTTGACGTCCTCGACCGCGATCGAACCCCGATTGCGGTAGAAAACGACCAGGATAGCGAGGCCGATCGCGGCCTCAGCCGCCGCGACGGTCAGGATGAAGAGCGCGAAGATCTGCCCGACGATGTCGTTCAGGTGGGTCGAGAAAGCGACGAGGTTGATGTTCACGGCGAGCAGCATGAGCTCGACCGACATCAGGATGACGATCACGTTCTTGCGGTTCACGAAGATGCCGAAGACGCCGATCGTGAACAGGATCGCGGCGACGGTGAGGAAGTGGCCGAGCCCGATCGTCATGACACCTCCTCGGGCAGGCCCTGGCCGGACGGCACCTGGCGGAGTTGCACCGCCTCCTCGGGCGTGCGGGCGACCTGCTGGGAGATGTTCTGGCGCTTCACGCCGACACGGTCGCGGAGCGTCAGCACGATCGCGCCGATCATCGCGACGAGCAGGATCAGGCCGGCCGCCTGGAAGAAATAGGCGTAGCGGGTGTAGAGCACCCGGCCGATCGCCTCGGTGTTGCTCACCGCCTCGACCGTCGGATTGCCGGAGAGCGGCAGCTGCAGGGCGGTCGGGCTGACCGTCCAGGTCGACACGACGAGAAGCAGCTCGACCAGGAAGATCACCCCGATCAGGCCGCCGACCGGCAGGTAGCTGAGGAAGCCCTGCCTGAGTTCGGCGAAGTCGACGTCGAGCATCATGACGACGAAGAGGAACAGCACGGCGACCGCGCCCACATAGACGACGACCAGGATCATCGCCAGGAACTCGGCGCCCATGATCAGGAAGAGGCCCGCCGCGTTCACGAAGGCGAGGATCAGGTAGAGCACCGAATGGACGGGATTGCGGGACGCGATCACCATGAAGGCGGACGCGACCGTCACGGTCGAGAAGAGATAGAAGAAAAGGGCGGTCATGTGTCTCGGAGCGGCTCCGGGCCTTGCTGTGTCGCCGGGGCCGGGGTCCCGGAGGGTCTATAGGCCGCCGACCCGGATCGGACAACGGCCGGGGCCATACCCTCCCCTGCGCGGGGAGCGGCGCTACCGATAGGGCGCGTCCGCCGCGATGTTGCGGGCGAGTTCGCGCTCCCAGCGGGCGCCGTTATCGAGGAGCTTGTCCTTGTCGTAGAGGAGTTCCTCGCGGGTCTCGACCGAGAATTCCATGTTCGGCCCCTCGACGATGGCGTCGACCGGGCAGGCTTCCTGGCACATGCCGCAATAGATGCATTTCACCATGTCGATGTCGTAGCGCGTGGTGCGCCGCGTGCCGTCGTTTCGGCGCGGCCCGGCCTCGATGGTGATGGCCTGGGCCGGGCAGATCGCCTCGCAGAGCTTGCAGGCGATGCAGCGCTCCTCGCCGTTCGGGTAGCGGCGTAGCGCGTGCTCGCCCCGGAAACGGGGCGACAAATGGTTCTTCTCGAAGGGATAGTTGATCGTCGCCTTCGGCTTGAAGAAGTATTTCATCGACAGCACGAAGGCGGCGCCGAACTCCCACAGGAGCAGGGACGTAGCGGCTCGACCGACATTCATTGGATGACTGCCTTGTCTGCGACGGGGGCGGGCTCCGGCGGCCCGCGCGGGGCGAGATCGGTGACCTTCAGGACGCCGGCCACGATCACGACCATGACGAGCGAGAGCGGCAAGAAAACCTTCCAGCCGAGGCGCATCAACTGGTCGTAGCGATAGCGCGGCACGAAGGCCTTCACCATCGAGATCATGAAGAAGAGGAAGGACGCCTTCAGCACGAACCAGACGAGGCCCGGCACCCAGGTGAAGGGCGGGAACGGGATCGGCGACAGCCAGCCACCCAGGAAGAGGATCGTGCCGAGCGCGCACATCAGCATGATGGCGACGTATTCGCCGAGCATGAAGAGCAGGAACGGTGTCGAGGAATATTCGACCATGAACCCGGCCACGAGCTCCGATTCGGCCTCGGGCAGGTCGAAGGGTGGCCGGTTCGTCTCGGCCATCGCCGAGATGAAGAAGACGACGAACATCGGGAACAGCCAGAGCCAGTACCAGCCGAAGATGCCGTAGCGGTTCTGCGATTCGACGATGGCCGTGAGGTTGAGCGAGCCCGCGCACATCAGGACGGTGATGATCACGAAGCCGATCGAGACCTCGTAGGACACCATCTGGGCGGCCGACCGGAGCGCGCCCAGGAAGGCGTATTTCGAGTTCGACGCCCAGCCGCCCATGATCACGCCGTACACGCCGAGAGACGAGATCGCGAAGATGTAAAGGACGCCGACATTGATGTCGGCGATGGCCCAGCCGGGCGCCAGCGGGATCACGGCCCAGGCGGAGAGCGACAGCGTCGCGAAGACGAGCGGCGCGAGGAGATAGACGCCCTTGTTCGCGGAGGCCGGGATGATGGCCTCCTTGACGAAGAACTTCGTCAGGTCGGCGAAGCTCTGCAACAGGCCCCAGGGCCCGACCACGTTCGGCCCGCGCCGGAGCTGCACGGCCGCCCAGATCTTGCGGTCGGCATAGAGCGCGAAGGCGATGAAGACGAGCAGGCAGACGAGCAGGACGACGCTCTTCAGGAGCGCGATGCCGACGGCGAAAAGGATGTCGTTCAAGGGCATGCGACTGTCCCTACTCGGCCGCCTGGAGGGCCGGCGTCGCCGTATGGAGCGCGGAACACTCCGCCATCACGCGCGAGGCCCGGGCGATCGGGTTGGTGAGGAAGAAGTCCTGCACCGGCGAGCGGAACGGCTCGGTGTCGAGCGTGCCGCCGAGCCCAGCCCAGGCGGAGAGCGCGGGCGCGAGATTCGCTGGCGCGATCTCGTCGAGCCGCGCGAGATGCGGATGCGCGGCGTAGAGCGCGCGCCGCAACGCGGCGAGGTTGTCGAAGGGCAGCTTGTGCCCGACCACGTCGGAGAGTGCCCGCAGGATCGCCCAATCCTCACGCGCATCGCCCGGCGGGAACACGGCCCGACCGGTCTGCTGCACGCGGCCCTCGGTATTCACGAAGGTGCCCGACTTCTCGGTATAGGCCGCGCCCGGCAGGATCACGTCCGCGCGATGCGCGCCGCGGTCGCCGTGGGTGCCCTGGTAGATCACGAAGGCGCCGGGCGCGATCTCGATCTCGTCCGCCCCGAGATTGAACAGCACGTCGAGCGCTCCGGCATCCGCCATCGCGGGGGCCGCGAGACCGCCCTCCCCCGGCACGAAGCCGATATCGAGCGCGCCGACCCGAGCCGCCGCGTCATGCAGGATCGCGATCCCGTTCCAGCCCTCGACTGCTGCGCCGATCGTGCCGGCGAGGCCGGAGATCGCCGCGAGCAGCGCGACGCCGTCGGCGCGCGAGAGCGCGCCCGAGCCGATGATGACCAGCGGCTTCGCCGCGCCCTTCAGGACGTCGAGGAAGCTATGCCGGCCGGCCGAGAGTTCCGTGAGCGTTTCCGGTCCGGCGCCGAGATAGACGTGGTCGTAGGTGAGATCGACCCGTTCGCCGATGACGCCGATCGGAAGCGGCGACATCCGCCAGCGCTTGCGGATGCGGGCGTTGATGATCGACGCCTCGAGCCGCGGGTTCGCCCCGACGATCAGGATCGCGTCCGCATGCTCGATCCCGGCGATGGTCGGGTTGAACAGGTAGGAGGCGCGGCCATGAGCCGGCGACAGCGCCGAGCCGTCCTGTCGAGCGTCGAGATTCGGCGAGCCGAGTGCCTCCATCAGGAGTTTGAGCGCGAACATCTCCTCGACTGCCGCGAGATCGCCCGCGATGGCGCCGATCCGCTTCGGATCAGCGCCCTTGAGCCGGGACGCGATGGCCGCGAAGGCCTCGTTCCAGGTCGCCGGCCGCAGGCGGCCATTCTCGCGCAGGAAGGGCCGGTCGAGACGCTGCAGCCGGAGGCCGTCGACATGCTGCCGGGTCTTGTCGGAGATCCACTCCTCGTTGATGTCCTCGTGCACCCGCGGCAGCACGCGCATCACCTCGCGGCCGCGCGCATCGACCCGGATGTTCGAGCCGACCGCGTCCATGACGTCGATCGAGGCCGTCTTGGTCAGCTCCCAGGGCCGCACGTTGAAGGCCTGCGGCTTGTGGGTCAGCGCGCCGACCGGGCAAAGGTCGGCCACGTTCGCCTGCAATTCCGACCCCATCGCGTGTTCGAGATAGGTCGTGATCTCCATGTCCTCGCCGCGGCCCGTCGCGCCGAGATCCGGCACGCCCGCGACCTCGGCCACGAAGCGGATGCAGCGCGTGCAATGGATGCAGCGATTCATCGACGTCTTCACCAGCGGGCCGATATACTTGTCGTGCACCGCGCGCTTGTTTTCGTGGTAGCGCGTCGTGTCGACCCCGTAGGCCATGGCCTGGTCCTGGAGGTCGCATTCGCCGCCCTGGTCGCAGATGGGGCAGTCGAGCGGGTGGTTGATGAGGAGGAATTCCATCACCCCCTCGCGGGCCTTCTTGACCATCGGCGACTTGGTCGAGACGACCGGTGGCTCGCCGTTCGGGCCAGGACGGCAATCACGCACGCCCCAGGCGCAGGACGCGACCGGCTTCGGCCCGCCCTTCAGCTCGACGAGGCACATCCGGCAATTGCCGGCGATCGACAGCCGCTCGTGGAAGCAGAAGCGCGGGATTTCCGCGCCCGCCATCTCGCAGGCCTGGAGCAGCGTGAAGTCCGGCGGGACATCGACCTCGACGCCGTCGACGATGAGCTTGGTCATGATAGGCTCTTAGTGGGCATCGACGAGGTCGAGCCGTCGCTCGACCCGCTCGAAGCGCATCTCCAGGCGATCCAGGCGGCGGTGAACCCCGGCAAGGTTCTCCTCGACCGACGTCGTCCGGACCTTGAGGTCTCGCATCTCGTCGATCAAGCGATCGACCTTCTCGTCGATCCGCCGCAGATAGACGAGGACGATGTGGTCCGGCTCGTCAGTCATTCGCCTACTCCGCCGCCATGAGCACGGGCTCGGAATGCGGGTTGCCGCTATACTGGTCGATGCGCCTCTCGATCTCGCTCCGGAAATGCCGGATTAGGCCCTGGATCGGCCAGGCGGCGGCGTCGCCCAGCGCGCAGATGGTGTGACCCTCGATCTGGGTCGTCACCTCGAGCAGCATGTCGATCTCGCGCTTCTGCGCGCGGCCCTCGGCCATGCGGGTCATCACCCGCCACATCCAGCCCGTGCCCTCGCGGCAGGGCGTGCACTGGCCGCAGCTCTCGTGCTTGTAGAAATAGGACAGGCGCGCGATCGCCCGAACGATGTCCGTCGACTTGTCGAAGACCATCACGGCCGCGGTGCCGAGGCCGGATTTCAGACCCCGCAGGGTGTCGAAATCCATCGGCGCATCGATGATCTGCTCGGCCGGGACGAGCGGCACGGAAGCGCCGCCCGGAATCGAGCAGAGCAGGTTGTCCCAGCCGCCCCGCATGCCGCCGCAATGGCGGTCGATCAGCTCCCGGAAGGTGATGCCCATCACCTCCTCGACATTGCCGGGCTTGTTCACGTGGCCGGACACGCAGAAGAGCTTGGTGCCGGTGTTGTTCTTCGGCCCAAGGCCGGCGAACCAGGCGCCGCCGCGGCGCAGGATGGTGCCGGCGACCGCGATCGACTCGACGTTGTTCACCGTCGTCGGGCAGCCATAGAGGCCCATATTGGCCGGGAAGGGCGGTTTCAGCCGCGGCATTCCCTTCTTGCCCTCGAGCGATTCGAGAAGGGCCGTCTCCTCGCCGCAGATATAGGCGCCGGCGCCGTGGTGGACGTAGATGTCGAAGGGGTAGCCGTGGACATTGTCCTTCCCGACGAGCTTGGCCTCGTAGGCCTCGTCTACGGCCCGCTGCAGCGCGATCCGCTCGGCGATGTATTCGCCGCGGATGTAGATGTAGCAGGCATGCGCCCGCATCGCGAAGGACGCGATCATGCAGCCTTCGATCAGGAGATGCGGATCATGCCGCATGATCTCCCGGTCCTTGCAGGTGCCCGGCTCGGATTCGTCGGCATTGACGACGAGGTAATGCGGCCGCTCGCCGACCTCCTTCGGCATGAAGGACCATTTCAGCCCGGTCGGGAAGCCGGCCCCGCCACGGCCGCGCAGGCCCGAGGCCTTCATCTCGTTGATGATCCAGTCGATGCCCTGTTCGAGCAGGAACTTCGTTCCGTCCCAGGCGCCGCGTTTCTGGGCGGCCTCGAGATCCGGCGCGTGGAAGCCGTAGAGGTTCGTGAAGATGCGGTCGCGGTCGGCAAGGGCCATCGCGTTATTCCTTGGGAGCGACGCCGGGAGAGGCGTCCTTGTCGGCGCCGACCGGCTTCGTGTCCGAGCCGTCCCGGCGCGCGGGCTCCCCCTCTCCGGGAGCTCCGGAGACGGGCGTCGTCCCGAGCGATCCGGCCGCGGCGCGGCCGTCTTCGGGCTTCGACGGTGTCATCACGTAGGACTTGCTGCTTTGGGGCGGGTTCGGGTTCGAGGACGATCCCGGGAAGACGGCGGACGTCTTGCTGGAATCGTCCGCCCTGTCCTGCGCCGCCTGAGGGATGGGCTCCTTGCCATCGGCGGCACGCTGGGCCGGCCCGTCCGCGGCCGAACTCTGGGCCGGACGGTTGGCAGCCGGGCGCCCGGGCTTCGGATCGTTGTCGCCTGTCGCGGTCGCTGCCGGAGCCTCCGAGGTCTTCGGCGTACTCGCCTCGAAGCGCTTGCGCCACGCCCCGACGAGCGACCCGTCGAACAGGGCCTCGTCCTGAAGCGTCTTCACCTCTCCCTCCGGCTCGGAGGAGCGGCGGCCTGCCTGCGGGCCGGGCTTCACCTCCCGTCCGGCCGCGAGGTCGTCGAGGAGCCCGATCAGGAGGTCGGGCGTGAGGTCTTCGTAATAATCGTCGTTGATCTGCACCATCGGCGCGTTGCAGCACGCCCCGAGGCACTCGACTTCGAGCCAGGAGAAGTTGCCGTCCGGCGTGACGTGCCGCTCGTCGCCGACCTTCTCCAGCAGCACCTGCTTCAGGTCGAGCGCGCCCTTCACGTGGCACGGCACCGTGCCGCAGAGCTGAACGAACCAGCGCCCGACCGGCTCGAGGTTGAACATCGTGTAGAAGGTCGCGACCTCCATCACCCGGATGATCGGCATGCCGAGCTGGACGGCGACGGCCTCGATCGCGGGCTTCGGCAGCCAGCCATGCTGCTTCTGCGCCTGCCAGAGGAGCGGGATCACGGCCGAGGCCTGCCGGCCCTCCGGATACTTTGCGATCTCGCCTTCGCTCCAGCGGCCATTCTCCTCGGAGAAGGCGAAGGAGGCAGGCTGGATTTCGGCGGGCGCGAGGCGACGGACGGACATTACTGGGTGACCCCGAGCGAATGCGCGGCTTGGAGGACAGGTGCGATGTCGAAGGACAGCCCGGGCGGATCGAGCGTGAGCCGGCCGTCCCGAACGAGGGCCGTCATCATTTCCTGCGCGCTCGTGCGGCGATGATGGACCACCACGCCCTGCTCCGGCCGCACGATCAGGTAATGCTGGATGCCGGGAACGGCGAAATAGTCCGCGAACTTGGCGCCGGTGTCGTCACGCTCGCTCGACCGCGATGTTACCTCGGCGGCGACGATCGGCTCCACCAGCATGGCGTCGAGATCAACCAGCGGGGCACACTGGACGCTGACGTCAGGGATGCGTGCATTGTGCGCGTCGATCTTCACGTTGACGCCGTCGATGAACACGAAGCAAGGAAGACCGGCCTCAGCTACGGCATCCTGCAGGGCGCGATACAGAGCCCCCTTAGTCAGATTGTGCCGCAAGCTGTCGCCGGCCATCGCCACCGGCACGCCGTTCACAAGCTCGTAACGCTGCTCGTCGGAACGCGTCTTGCACCAATCGAGATACGCCTCAACCGTCATACGCTCGCCACTGGCCCGACTCGCGCTCACCGATCCACCTCGCCGAACACGATGTCGAGCGATCCGAGCACGGCCGAGACGTCGGCCAGCATGTGGCCGCGGCACATGAAATCCATGGCCTGGAGATGGGCGAAGCCGGGCGCCCGGATCTTGCAGCGATACGGCTTGTTCGTGCCGTCGGACACGAGATAGACGCCGAACTCGCCCTTGGGCGCCTCGACCGGGCAATAGACCTCGCCGGCCGGGACGTGGAAGCCTTCGGTGTAGAGCTTGAAATGGTGGATCAGCGCTTCCATCGAGCGCTTCATCTCGGAGCGCTTCGGCGGCGCGACCTTTCCGTCCTGCGTCGTCACCGGACCTTGGCCCGCGGGTTCACGAAGCTTCCCGATACATTGCTTCATGATGCGCACGGACTCGCGCATCTCGAGCATCCGGATCACCTGGCGATCGTAATTGTCCCCGTTGCGGCCGACCGGGATATCGAATTCGAGTTCCTCGTAGCATTCGTAGGGCTGCGCCTTGCGCAGGTCCCATGCCGCCCCCGAGCCGCGGACCATCGGGCCGGAAAAGCCCCATTTCCAGCAATCCTCCAGCGTGACGAGGCCGACATCCACGTTGCGCTGTTTAAAGATGCGGTTGCCAATGAAGAGCGCGTCGAGGTCGTCCAGCACCTTCGGGAAGGTCTCGCACCAGCTCTCGATGTCGGAGATGAGCCGGTCGGGCAGATCCTGGTGGACGCCGCCCGGCCGGAAGTAGTTGGCGTGCATGCGCGAGCCGGAGGCCCGCTCGTAGAACACCATCAGCTTCTCGCGTTCCTCGAAGCCCCAGAGCGGAGGCGTGAGCGCGCCGACATCCATCGCCTGCGTCGTGACGTTGAGGAGGTGCGACTTGATCCGGCCGATCTCGAGGAAGAGCACCCGGATCAGTTGGGCGCGCCGCGGCACCGCGAGGCCGATCAGCTTCTCGATCGCCAGGCACCAGGCATGCTCCTGGTTCATCGGCGCGACATAGTCGAGCCGGTCGAAATAGGGGTTCGCCTGCAGATAGGTCTTGTATTCGATCAGCTTTTCGGTGCCGCGGTGGAGCAGGCCGATATGCGGATCGACGCGCTCGACGATCTCGCCGTCGAGTTCGAGCACGAGGCGCAGCACGCCATGCGCGGCCGGGTGCTGCGGCCCAAAATTGATGGAGAAGTTGCGGATGTCGTGCTCGCGCCCGGCGGACGGGACGAGCGCAGGGCCGTCCCGTAGGGCCGTCGAGTCCTGGAAATGCGGACGGCTGTCGAGGAGTTCCTCGCGCTGGGCCGCGAGACCTGGTTCGTCGAGAGCCATGTCAGCTCGCCTTTGCGGCCGGCGCGGCCGGCGCCTGCGCCTTCTCGTCGCCTGGAAGGATGTAGTCCGTCCCTTCCCAAGGGGAGAGGAAATCGAAGTTGCGGAATTCCTGCTGCAGCTTCACGCGCTCGTAGACGACGCGCTTCTGCTCGTCGTCGTAGCGGACCTCGACGAAGCCCGTCATCGGGAAGTCCTTGCGGAGCGGATGGCCGTCGAAGCCGTAATCGGTGAGGATGCGGCGCAGGTCGGGATGCCCCGTGAACAGGATGCCGTACAGGTCGTAGGCCTCGCGCTCGAACCAGTTCGCGGCCGGGAAGACGGGCGCGCAGGACAGGACCGGCGTCGTCTCGTCGGTCTCGACCTTCAGCCGGATGCGCGTGTTATGGCGCGGCGAGAGCAGGTGGTAGACGACGTCGAACCGTTTTTCGCGCCCGGGATAGTCGACGCCGCAGAGGTCGATGAAGCTGATGAAGCGGCAGGCCGGGTCGTCCCGCAGGAAGGTCAGCGCGTCGAGGATCCGCCCGGCCTCGACCACGACCGTCAACTCGCCATACGCGATGGCGCGCCCCGTCACGGCGTCGCCGAGCGAGGTCGCGACATGGTCGGAAAGGGCCTGGAGATCGGTCACGACGCGCGTTCCTCCTGCTCCTGAACCCACCTCTCTACCGCCTCGATGCGCTCGTGGAAGTCTCCAGTGACAAGCTTGCTGAGCAGCGAATCGGCACTCAGCGCGTGCTTGAAAGAGACCTGAGACGCCTCGAGCTTCTCTAGGCGAGCGACAACCTCGGCGTGACGCGAAGCGTTTTCGGCACGCATGTCCCGCAGCAGGGGGAGAATGATGTCGACCGGCTCCTGCACAGCTAGCGCTCGATCGTGCCGGTGCGGCGGATCTTCCGCTGCAGCATCAGCACGCCGTAGAGCAGCGCCTCCGCGGTCGGCGGGCAGCCCGGCACGTAGATGTCGACCGGAACGATGCGGTCGCAGCCGCGCACCACGGCGTAGCTGTAATGGTAATAGCCGCCGCCATTGGCGCAGCTGCCCATCGAGATGACGTAGCGGGGCTCCGGCATCTGGTCGTAGACCTTGCGGAGAGCCGGAGCCATCTTGTTCGTCAGCGTGCCGGCGACGATCATCACGTCCGATTGCCGCGGCGTCGCGCGGGGCGCGAAGCCGAACCGCTCGGCGTCGTAACGCGGCATCGACATCTGCATCATCTCGACCGCGCAGCAGGCGAGGCCGAACGTCATCCACATGAGAGAGCCGGTGCGGGCCCAGGTGATGAGGTCGTCCGCGCTGGTGACGAGGAAGCCCCGGTCGGCGAGTTCGGCATTGACCTCGCGGAAATACGGATCGGTCGCCCCGACCGGCTTGCCGGTCGACGGATCGATGATGCCGCGCGGGGCCGGTGCGATCGCGGTCGTGGAAGCGGTCAGTCCCATTCCAAGGCTCCCTTCTTCCACTCATAGGCGAAGCCGACGGTCAGGACGGCGAGAAAGCTCATCATCGACCAGAAGCCGAGCCAACCGAGATCCCCGAACGTGATCGCCCACGGGAAGAGGAAGGCCACTTCCAGGTCGAAGATGATGAACAGGATGGCGACCAGGTAGAACCGGACGTCGAACTTCATCCGGGCGTCGTCGAAGGCGTTGAATCCGCATTCGTAGGCGGAGAGCTTCTCCGGGTCGGGCTGTTTGTAGGCGACGATGAAGGGCAGGACGAGGAGGGCGCCCGCGATCACGAGCGACACGCCGATGAAAATGACGAGCGGCAGATAGGCTGTGAGCAGGTCGTTCATTCAACACCCGTTGCGGCCCCGGCGAGCCCGCCGGAGAGACGGACGGGACCCGGCCCGGCACGATAGGGTTCTGTCGGCGATGACGCCCAGGGGGAAGGCACGAAGACCCTCGGAACGACCCCGCCGATTTAATGCAGCGATTCTAAAGAGACAAGCCGTCGCTGCGTCGCACAAGGACGCCCTTGCCCTGCATACGGGAGGCCGCCGACATACCCCTCCGTGGTCTTAGGCTCATAGTCGGGTTTCCGAGATGGCGAGTCTCGCACCGTGGCTGAGGGACGGATCGAGATCGGCATCGGCCCCGCCCCGGAACACGACGCTGAACGGCCCCTCCCCCCGCGCCGCGAGCGCGGACGCGAGCGGTCCCTCGGAGCCGTCCGGCGTCGCGAGCCGGACCGCCGTGCCGTTTCCGAGTCGGAGGGTGGCAAACCGAGCCGGCGACCCGGCCACGTCGCCGGCCTGAACCCCGCCCCCGGCCTCGGAGCCGAGGAGCGCGCCGTAGCGCCGCAGCGAGGCCCCGAGGTCCCGCACGGCGATCGTCAGCTCTGCCACCCCCGTCACGCCGTTCGCATGCTGGCGAACCTCGCCCTCCTGCACCCGGAGCCGGCGCGGCGTGACGTCACCGCAGAGGAACGGCACGTCGGATCCCGGCGAGCGCGCCGTCTTCCACTCCAGCCGTTCGCCGTCCGGCCTGAGCCGCCCTCCAGGGATAGGATCCTCCATGTCGAGACCCCGTCTCTGCGCGGCCGAGACATCAGCCTCGATAGCGGTCGGCAGAAGCGCGTGGTCGACGAAACCCTCGCCCGCGGAATGGTAGACCTCGGACCAGCGCATGCCCGGGTCCGGCCGCTTCCAGGCGATGAGTTCGAGATAGGCGCCGTCCTGGAAAACGACGAGGACGTTGTGGGTGATGCCGTTCGCGTGCTCGCCGCCGCGGATCACGGTGAAGCCAAGGCGGCCGTAATCGGTGAAGGCGGCATCGAGGTCGGAGACCGCGATCACGATGTGGTCGAGCGTGAGCGACATCTGAATAGTCCCGTCAGGCGGCCGGAGCCGAAAGGTCGATGCGTTGCGGGTCGCCCGGAGTCCAGCCGCGGCCCGGCACGGCCCCGAGAAGGGCCTGGGTGTAGGCGTGCTGCGGGTCGCCGAACACGTCCGTCGTCGCTCCCGTCTCGACGACTTCGCCGTCCTTCATCACCGCGATCCGGTCGCAGATCTGGGCCGCCACCCGGAGGTCGTGGGTGATGAACAGCATGGAGAGGCCGAGCCGGCCGCGGAGTTCGTCCAGCAAGGCCAGGACCTGAGCCTGGACCGAGACGTCGAGCGCCGAGACCGGCTCGTCCGCGATCAGGAGTTCCGGCTCTACCGCCAATGCCCGGGCGAGCCCGATCCGCTGGCGCTGGCCACCCGAAAATTCGTGCGGGTAGCGGTCGACCGAGGCGGGGTCGAGGCCGACGAGCGCGAAGAGTTCACGCGCCTTGGCGAGCGCGGCGGAGCGGGACACGCCGTGCAGGATCGGGCCCTGCGCGACCAGTTCGCCCGCCTTCCGGCGCGGGTTCAAGGAGGCATAGGGATCCTGGAACACCATCTGCACGCGCCGCGATTCGCGCCGCATGGCGCGGCGGGACAGGGTGGCGAGGTCGGTGTCGCCGAGGCGGATCGTGCCGGAATCGGGATCGAGAAGGCGCACGATGCAGCGCGCGAGCGTGGACTTGCCCGACCCGCTCTCGCCGACGATGCCGAGCGTCGTGCCGCGGGGCAGGTCGAGCGTGACGTCGCGGACGGCATGGGTGACCCGCCGCCGCGAAGCGAAGACGCTGCTCGACCGGTAGGTCTTCGAGACACCCGCGAGCGACAGGATCGGGGGGCCGCCCGCGGCCCTCGGTTTCCGGGGAACGAGCGACGGCACCGCCGCGATCAGCGCTCTCGTGTAGGGCGCTTGCGGCCGGGTCAGGACCTGTTCGGCGGTTCCCTCTTCCACCACCCGTCCCGCCTGCATCACGGCGACGCGGTCGGCGATCTCGGCCACGACGCCGAAATCATGGGTGATGAAGAGGACGCCCATGCCGCGCCGGCGCTGGATGTCGCGGATGAGGTCGAGGATCCGCGCCTGGGTCGTGACGTCGAGCGCCGTCGTCGGTTCGTCGGCGATGAGGAGGGACGGTTCGAGCGCGAGCGCCATCGCGATCATGACCCGCTGGCGCTGGCCTCCGGAGAGTTCGTGCGGATAGGCCCGCAGCGCCGCAGCCGGGTCCGGCATCCGGACTTCGCCGAAGAGAGCGAGCGTCCGTTCGCGGATCGCGGCCTTGTCGAGGTCGGTGTGGATGCGGAACATCTCCGCGACCTGGTCGCCGGCCCGGCGAAGCGGGTTCAGGGCCGTCATCGGCTCCTGGAAGATCATCCCGATCCGGGCGCCCCGGATGCGCCGCATCTCCGCCTCGGGTTCTGCCAGGAGATCGCGGCCTTGAAGCGCGATACGGCCGCCGCCGACTTCCACGCCGGGCGGCAGGAGCCGCATCACCGTGTTGGCCAGCATCGACTTGCCGGACCCGCTCTCGCC
Source organism: uncultured Enterovirga sp. (assembly GCF_964242715.1). Classification (NCBI taxonomy): domain Bacteria; kingdom Pseudomonadati; phylum Pseudomonadota; class Alphaproteobacteria; order Hyphomicrobiales; family Methylobacteriaceae; genus Enterovirga; species uncultured Enterovirga sp. The sequence continues at coordinate 42,454 of NZ_CAXTAZ010000032.1, read as the reverse complement.
GACGACGCAGAGGATCTCGTTCGCGTGAAGCGCGAGGCTCACGCCGTCGATCGCGAGCGCGCGGTCGGCGCCGGGCGGGAGCCGGACAGAGAGATGATCGACCGAAAGCAGGGTGTCGCTCACGGCGTCGCCGTCCGGCGCAGGCGCGTGTTCAGGGCGTCGTTCAGCCCCTGGCCGACGAGGGAGACGGCCAGCACCGTCAGCAGGATCGCGACTCCCGGGATGGCCGAGACGTACCATTGCGTGCGCAACACCCCCCTCCCGGCCCCGATAAGGTTGCCCCATGAGGCGATGTTCGGGTCCGAGAGGCTCAGGAAGGCGAGCGCGCTCTCGAGCAGGATCGCGATCGCCATCACGACGCTCGCATAGACGATCACCGGCGGCAGCGCGTTCGGCAGGATCTCGCGGAAGATGATCTGGGGATCGCCCATGCCGAGGACGCGGCAGGCCTGGACGAATTCGCGGTTCCGGAGCGTCAGGAACTCGGCCCGTGTCAGCCGCGCCGGGGCCGGCCAGGACACGAGGCCGATCGCGACCGTCACCGTCGTGATGTCGGAGCCGAACACCGCGACGAGAACCAGGAGCAGGAGAAAGTTCGGCAGGGTCTGGAAGGCCTCGGTGACCCGCATCAGCGCGTCGTCGACGAGGCCGCCGTAATAGCCGGCGAGCGCCCCGACCACGATGCCGATCGCGATCGAGATCAGCGTCGCCACGAGCCCGATCAGGAGCGAGACGCGGGCCCCGTAGAAGATCTGGGCAGCGATGTCCCGCCCGCTGGCATCGGTCCCGAGCCAGTATCGCGGATTCTGGAAAGGCCATTGCAGCGGCCGGCCGGCGAGGCTCAGCGGATCCTTCGGAAAGACGAGCGGCGCGACGAGCGCGATGACGACGACGGCGGCGAGGAGCGCGAGGCCAAGGATCGAGGCCGGGTTGCGAAGGTAGCGTCGAAAGAGGTTCACGCCGACGCTCCTGCCGACCCCGGGCGCGCCGGGGTCGCCCCGCCCGCCGGATCGTCGTAGGGAGCCCGCGACGAACGGAGACCGAACCCGTGGCCCTCACCGATTACGATGCGCTGACCTTCGACTGCTACGGCACGCTGATCGACTGGGAGACCGGCATCACGGAGGCCCTTCGGCCGCTCACGTCCCGGCTGGCCGCGCCCCTGAGCCAGGACGAGGTCCTGGCAGCGCATGCGGTGCACGAATCGACGCAGCAGCTCGCGACGCCGACGATGCCGTACCGTCGCCTTCTCGCCGTCGTGTACCGGCGGCTCTCCGAGGAATGGCGTCTGCCGGTGAGCCAGGCCGAATGCGAGCATTACGGCGCCTCGATCGGGGATTGGCCGGCCTTTCCGGATAGCCCCGAGGCCCTCGCCTACCTGAAGCGGCATTACCGGCTCGTGATCCTGTCGAATGTCGACGACACCTCCTTCGCGGCCTCGAACGAGCGCCTCGGCGTCAGCTTCGACGCGATCTGCACGGCCGAGGCGATCGGCTCCTACAAGCCGAGCCTGCGCAATTTCGACTATCTGCTGGCGCATCTCGACCGGATCGGGATCCGGCGCAACCGCATCCTGCACACGGCGCAGAGCCTGTTCCACGACCACGTCCCCGCCAAGGAGCTCGGGCTCGCGACCTGCTGGATCGACCGTCGTCGCGACAAGCCCGGCTTCGGGGCCACCATGGATCCCGGCCCGCTGCCCGAGACGGATTACCGCTTCGGCAGCATGGCGGAGCTGGCAGAGGCGCATCGGACCGCGCTCGCGTCCGCCTGACGAGGTCGGCCGCATCTCAGCGCCCCGACGCGATGCGGGGATCGAGCCGGCCATAGGCGAGATCGACCGCGAAATTCACCGCGATGACAAGGAGGGCCGAGACGAAGACGATGCCGAGCAGCGTATTCAGGTCGCGCTGCACCACGGACTCATAGGCAAGGCGACCGAGGCCGGGAAGGGCAAACACGCTCTCCACCACGACCGAGCCGCCCAGCATCGTGCCGGCCTGGAGCCCGACCAGCGTCACCATCGGCAGGAGCGCGTTCCGGAGCACGTGACGGATGACGATACCGGTCTCGCCGAGGCCCTTGGCGCGGGCCGTGCGGACGAAATCGAGGCTCATCACCTCGAGCATCGAGGCCCGCATGATGCGCAGGTAGGTGGCGAGAAAGATCAGGGCCAGCGTCACGGTCGGAAGGATCAGGTGCCAGGCGATATCAACAATTCGGGCGAGCCCGGTCAGCCCTCCGCCGACCTCCTCGAAGCCGCCCGACGGCAGCCAGCCGAGCGTGATCGCGAAGAGCACGATCCCCATCAGGCCGAACCAGAACGAGGGCGTCGCATAGAAGATGAGGCCGAGCGTCGAGATCAGGGTGTCGGGCCAGCGATCGATCCCCCGCGCGGCCACGATGCCGAGCGCGGTGCCGCCCGCGAAGGCGAGCGAGAGCGAGGTCCCCATCAGGAGAAGCGTCACCGGCAGCCGCTCGGCGATCACCGTCGCGACCGGCTTCCCGTAGATCGCCGACTGGCCGAGATCGAGCTGGATCAGGCGCAGGATGTAGCGGCCCAGCTGCACGGCGACGGAGACGTCGAGCCCGTAGAAGCGCCGAAGCTCCTCGGCCGTGCGCGGGTCCCCTCCCCCCATCTGGGCCATCAGGGCGTCGACCGTGTCGCCCGGGGCGAGCTGAAGCAGAAGGAACATCCCGGCCAGGATGATGATCAGCGTCGGCAGGCTCGCGGCGAGCCGGCGCAGCGCGAGGAGGAGGATGGTCAACATCCCACCCCGTCATTCCGGGGCTCGCCGGAGGCGAGAACCCGGAACCCACGAGCCGCACTCGGCTCCGGCAATTCCCCGCTGTAGCGCTTCCGTGGGTTCCGGGTTCCGCGCTGCGCGCGGCCCCGGAATGGCGGGTTGGTCACGCCTCGATCCAGGTGTCGTGCCAGTCGCCCGAGCCCCAGCGCGGCATGTTGTGGTCGTTGCGCAGGCGCTTGCTGGTGGCCGAGAGGAAGGTCCGCTCGGTCATCATCCACACCGGCAGCTCGTCGTTCACGGCCTTCACCCATTGCCCGTAGAGCGCCTTGCGCTTCGCCGGATCGAGTTCGCTCGCCGCATCGTCGACGAGCTTGTCGACCGCGTCGGACTGCCAGCCATATTGGTTCGTCCAGGGCGCACCCTTCGGCGAGCCCGACCGATACCAGACCGTCGTCGAAACGGCCGGGTCGCCGCGATACTGGTGCCAGCCCGTCGCGAGGTCGAAATTCCAGTCCCGGTAGACCGTGGCGAGCGCGCCGGCATTGTCCATGTTGACGATGTCGACCCGGATGCCGACGGCCCCGAGCGACTGCTGGATGAAGGTCGCGAGGAGCGGCACGTCCTCGCCGTTCTGGATCGGCACGAGCTTCAGGGCGAAGCGCACCCCGCCCGCGGCCCGCTTGTATCCGGCCTCGTCCAGGAGGGCCGCGGACCTCTTCGCGTCGAACTCGTAGGGCGGCTTCGCCTCCGTGTAGAAGGCCGTGGACGAGGACGGGATCGGGCCGTTCGCCGGCTTTCCGAGGCCGTAGATGAAGTTCTCGATGAAGAACGGCACGTCGATCGCATGCGCGATGGCGCGGCGGACGCGGACATCGGACAGCTCCTTCCGGCGGGTGTTGAACTCGAGCGTGTTGTTGAAGGCGTTGGCCTCGAGCCCCTTGTTCGACACGGTGAAACGCGGGTCGCTCTTCAGCCGGTCGAGATCGGCGAGGGCGAGCGCATTGTAGGTCGAGAGCTGGACCTGGCCGGTCTCGAGCGCGGCCGTCGCGGCGGCCCGGTCCATGATGAACCGCCACACGATCCGGTCGAGAAAGGGGAAGTCCTTGCGCCAGTAGTCCGGGTTCCGCTCGGCGATGACGTATTGGCCGCGCTCGTATTGAACGAAGCGGAACGGCCCGGTGCCGATGGGTGCCGTGTTGGCCGGGTTCTCGAGGATGTTCGTTCCCTCGAAGACATGGCGGGGCGCGACATAGCCGAGATCGCAGAGCGCCCGGAGAAGCAGGTCGGTCGGCATCGGCCGCGAATATCGGAAAATCGCGGTGGTCGCGTCCGGCGTGTCGACGGCCGTCAGATATTGCTGCAGCTGGGTGCCGTAATTCAGGTATTTCTTCCACATCTCCATGGCGGTGTACTGGACGTCGGCGGAGGTGAAAGGCTTGCCGTCATGCCACTTCACGCCTTCGCGAAGCTTGAAGGTGACGGTCTTCCCGTCCGGGGCGGCTTCCCACGAGGTCGCAAGGACCGGAGACGGCTTGCCGGCCGCGTCGAGGTCGACCAGCGGCTCCATGATCTTCGAGGTGATGATGTAGACGCCGGTCGAGGCCCGGATGGCCGGGTTGAGGACGCGCTGCTCGCCGTTCAGCTGGACGGTCAGCACACCGCCGCGGCGGGCGCTCTGCGCCAGGGCCGCGGGCGTCCAGGCAGCGGCTCCCAGGGCCAGGATACCGGCGGTCCGGAGGGCTTCGCGACGGTCGATGAGCATGGGGTCCACCTGTGCAAGTCGGCGCATTCTTGCTGCATTGCAGCAGTTCCGCAACGGAGCGGGAGAACGATCTCCTTCGGAGCGCGATCGGAGATCTTTCGTACCGGACCGTGTCGGCATCGGGCATATCGGTTCGTCCTGAGACGAGACGAGGCCTGACCGAGATGCTCTACGCCATCCTTTGCTACGATTCCGAAGACGTCGTCGGCGCCTGGACCAAGGAGGAGGACGAGGCCGTGATGGCCAAGCTCGGCGCCGTCCAGCGCCGGCTCGCCGAGAAGGGCCGGATCGGGCCTGTCGCCCGCCTCCTGCCGACCACTGCGGCGACGACGATCCGCAAGGGCCGGGACTCGCTCGTGATCGACGGCCCCTTCGCCGAGACGAAGGAGCAGCTTCTCGGCTTCTACGTGGTCGAATGCGCGACGCTCGAAGAGGCGATCGAGACCGCGCAGGATCTCGCCCGTGCGAGCGGGTCCGCCGGCGCCTACGAGCTTCGACCGATCGGCTATTTCGACCGGGGGAGCCTGCCGGGATGAGCGATCTCGCCTGGATCGAGGCGGCCCTCACCTCCTCCCGCCCCCAGGCGATCGGCGCCCTGCTCCGGTATTTCCGCGACCTCGACCTCGCGGAGGAAGCCTTCCAGGAGGCCTGCCTCCGGGCGCTCAGGACTTGGCCGCAGAACGGCCCTCCCCGCGATCCGACGGCCTGGCTGATCTTCGTCGGCCGCAACGTCGCGATCGACACGGTTCGCCGGCGCGGCCGCGAGGCGCCGCTTCCGGAGGAGGAGATGATCTCCGACCTCGAGGATGCCGAGACCGCCCTCGCCGAGCGGCTCGACGGGTCGCAATACCGGGACGACGTGCTTCGCCTGCTCTTCGTCTGCTGCCATCCCGACTTGCCCGCCACCCAGCAGATCGCGCTCGCGCTCCGCATCGTCTCGGGCCTGACCGTGAAGCAGATCGCACGCGCCTTCCTGGTCGGCGAGAGCGCGATGGAGCAGCGGATCACGCGGGCGAAGAACCGGGTCGCGGCGGCTGACGTGCCGTTCGAGGCGCCCGGCGCGGCCGAGCGGGCCGAGCGCCTCGGCGCGGTCGCCGCCATGATCTACCTCGTCTTCAACGAGGGCTATTCGGCCGGCGGCGGCGACGGCGCCCGCCTGCAGCTCTGCGACGAGGCGATCCGGCTCGCCCGCCTGCTCCTCCGGCTGTTCCAGACGGAGCCGGAAATCATGGGCCTCACGGCCCTCCTGCTCCTCCAGCACGCCCGCGCGCCGGCCCGCTTCGGCCCGGATGGGGCCGTCGTGCTTCTGGAGGACCAGGATCGCTCGCTCTGGAACCGGAAGATGATCGTCGAAGGCCTCGCCCTGATCGACAAGGCGATGCGGCATCGTCGGCCCGGGCCCTACCTGGTCCAGGCCGCGATCGCGGCCCTGCATGCCCGGGCGGCCCGGCCGGACGACACCGACTGGGCCGAGATCGACCTTCTCTACGCCACGCTCGAGAGGCTGCAGCCCTCGCCCGTGGTGACGCTCAACCGGGCGGTCGCGGTCGCGAAGGTGCGCGGGCCGGAGGCTGCGCTCGCCCTGATCGAGCCCCTGGAGCCGCTTCTCTCCGGCTATTTCCACTTCTTCGGGTTGCGGGGTGGTCTCCTGATGCGGCTCGGTCGCGCGGAGGAGGCACGCCGCGCCTTCGACCGCGCCATCGCGCTCGCCAACACGGCGGCCGAAGCCGCGCATATCCGGATGCATCTCGACCGCCTCCTCGAGGAGAGCTCCAAGGCCGAGGCTCTCTAAATGTCCGTGCCGCTGTCGGCATGCCGCGGCCGGGAGCGTCTTTCAGAGGACGGGCATGCGGGGTGCCCGTCGCGGCCGACGCGGCCCACCGTCCTCCCCGAGGAGCATCGAGCATGGATACGGCAGAGAAGCCCCCCGTCGTCGAGGCAGACTGGACCCCGCCCCCGCGCCAGGAGGTCACCGGCGGCGTCGCGCCCTACCTGGCCGTCGACGGCGCGAACGCAGCGGCCGACTTCTACATCAAGGCCTTCGCGGCCGAGGACCTCGCCCGCATGCCACCGGACGCGAAGGGCCGAACGATGCATATCCACCTCCGCATCAATGGCGGTTCGGTGATGCTGAGCGACGCCTTCCCGGAACACGGATGCGGGCTCGCCCCGCATGGCGGCTGCGTGCTCCACATCCAGGTGCACGACGTCGGTCCCTGGTGGGACCGGGCCGTTGCGGCGGGGGCCAAGGTCGTCGTGCCGCTCGCGGATGCGTTCTGGGGCGACCGCTACGGTCAGCTCCGGGACCCCTTCGGCGTGACCTGGTCGCTCGCGTCGCCCTCGAAGCCGCACTGAGGCAGCCGCCTCCTTCAGAGCACGGCCACCACCTCGACCTCGGCGCCGGCGACGGTCGCAACGTCGCCGACGCGCTTGCCGAGGAGCGCTCGCGCGAGCGGGGAAATGTGCGAGACCGATCCCTGAGCGGCGTCGGCCTCGTCTTCCCCGACGATCCGGAAGGTCTGCCGGCGCCCATCCTCCCGGTCGAAGGTGACGCCGCCGCCGAAACTCACCCTGTCGCCCGCCACCGGGGAGGGGAGGACCAGCTGCGCGCTCGCCCGGCGCGCCGCGTAGTATCGAAGGTCGCGTGAGGCGCGCGCCATGGCGGCACGGTCGGCCTGGACATCGCCCGCGAGCTGCGCCGCCCTGTAGGCCGCCCGCGCGGCCGCAACCGCCGCATCGAGATGGGCGAGCCCTTCCGGAGTGACGAGGTTCGGATGCGGCGAGATCGGGCGGTCGGGAAGATGCGCCGCCGCGGCCTCGAGATCCTCCTCGCGGGTGAAGGCGACACTCACGCCGACCGGGCTCCGCGCGATTTATGGCGAATCCGAGCCTTCATGAGTGGAGGTTCATTCATTCTTAGTTCTTTCACCCTCATGCTTAGCGAATTCCTACCTCACGCCGCGGTGGCCCCACGCATGCGTATCCTGCTGATCGAAGACGATGCGACGGTGACCCGGAGCATCGAACTCATGCTGAAAGCCGAGAGCTTCAGCGTCTACACGACCGACCTCGGAGAGGAAGGCGTGGATCTCGGCAAGCTGTACGATTACGACCTCATCCTGCTCGACCTCAATCTTCCGGACATGTCCGGCTACGACGTCCTGAAGCAGCTCCGGGTGGCGAAGGTCCGGACGCCTGTCCTGATCCTCTCCGGCATGACCGGGACCCAGGAGAAGGTGAAGGGCCTCGGTTTCGGAGCCGACGATTACCTCGTGAAACCGTTCCACAAGGACGAGCTCGTGGCCCGCATCCACGCCATCGTGCGCCGGTCGCAGGGTCACGCGGAAGCGGCCGTGCATTGCGGCGACCTCACCATCAAGGTCGAGGCGAAACAGGCCGAGATCGCCGGCAAGGTCGTGAACCTGACGGGCAAGGAGTACCAGATGCTGGACCTCCTCGCGACACGGCAGGGGAATACGATCACCAAGGAGATGTTCCTGAACCATCTCTACGGCGGCATGGACGAGCCGGAGATGAAGATCATCGACGTGTTCATCTGCAAGCTCCGCAAGAAGCTTGCCGACGCCTCCGGCGGCAAGAACTACATCGAGACCGTCTGGGGCCGCGGCTACACCCTTCGCGAACCGGTGCCGCAGAAGATGGCCGGCTAAGCCCGGCCGACTTCGACGCCTCGCAGTCGCGACGGCCGCCTTCCGGGGCCGGTCGCGCACGACCGATTCGGCCGCCCGACCTTTCCGGACGGCCCGCCGTCTCTCCCTGAGGCTCGTCCTCCCGCGCTCCTGTGCTAAGGAGCCGCCGCCCCGGCCGACCGGGGCTGCGGGGCCGCCGTCACGGCGTGCTCTGCGAAGCGGGACGGGAATCGTATGCGCATCGCCATGATCGGGTCCGGGTATGTGGGCCTCGTGTCGGGGGCCTGCTTCTCCGATTTCGGGCACGAGGTCGCCTGTATCGACAAGGATGAAGCCAAGGTCGCGGCGCTGAAACGCGGCGAGCTGCCGATCTACGAGCCCGGGCTCGAGGGGCTGGTCGCCGAGAACGTGCGCCAGAAGCGGCTCTCCTTCGGCACCGATCTGCGGTCTGCCGTCCGGCAGGCCGACGCCGTCTTCATCGCGGTCGGGACGCCCACCCGCCGCGGCGACGGCGAGGCCGACCTCTCCTATGTCTACCAGGCGGCCCGGGAGATCGCCGAGGAGCTCTCCGGCTTCACGGTCGTGGTCACGAAATCCACCGTGCCGGTCGGCACGGGAGACGAGGTCGAGCGCATCATCCGGGCAGCCCGCCCCGATGCCCGGGTTGCCGTCGTCTCGAACCCCGAATTCCTCCGCGAGGGCGCCGCGATCGACGATTTCAAGCGGCCGGACCGGATCGTGGTCGGGACCGACGATCCCGAAGCGATCGCGGTCATGCGGGAGCTCTATCGCCCGCTCAGCCTGAACCAGCCGCCCCTCCTCGTCATGGGGCGCCGCACGGCCGAACTCACCAAATACGCCGCGAACGCCTTTCTCGCGACGAAAATCACCTTCATCAACGAGATCGCGGATCTCTGCGAGAAGGTCGGCGCCGACGTGCAGGACGTCGCCCGCGGCATGGGGCTCGACAACCGTATCGGCTCGAAATTCCTCCATGCCGGCCCGGGCTTCGGCGGATCCTGCTTCCCGAAGGACACGCTCGCCCTCTGCAAGACCGCCCGCCAGCACGACGCGCCGATCCGCATCGTCGAGACGGTCGTGTCGGTGAACGAGGAGCGCAAGCGCGCGATGGCCGGAAAGGTCGCGACCGCCTGCGGCGGCTCGGTCCGGGGCAAGCGCGTGGCGCTCCTGGGGCTGACCTTCAAGCCCAATACCGACGACATGCGCGACGCCCCCTCGATCCCGCTTATCGCGGAGTTGCAGGCCGGCGGGGCCCTTGTCCGGGCTTTCGACCCGCAGGGGATGGACAGCGCGCGCCAAATCCTGACCGGGATCGACTACGCGGACGACCCCTATGCCTGCGCCGTCGGCGCCGACGCCCTCGTCATCGTCACCGAATGGGACATGTTCCGCGCCCTCGATCTCAACCGCATCCGGGACGCCATGGCGGCTCCGGTGGTGGTCGACCTGCGCAACGTCTATCGCCCGGCCGAAATGCGCCACCGCGGCTTCGTCTACCTTTCGGTCGGTCAATTCGATGGCGGGATCGCGCCCGTGCCCCGAGACCCTGTCCGGGCATCGGATGCCCGACCGCGCCCGAACTCGAGCGTGACGGCGCGGGGCCCGGAGAAGGCTCTCGTCCCCCAACCCTGACGGCGAACCGGCGGAGCGGGCCGGAACCAAGAGCCGACCGCGGAGCACGGGAATGCTGCACGTTCGGGAACTCGGGCTCGTCTACCCGGACGGAACGCGAGCGCTCGCCGGGGTGACGCTCGAGGCGGGACCCGGCGTCCTCGGGCTTCTCGGCCCGAACGGAGCCGGGAAGTCGAGCCTGATGCGCGTGCTCGCGACCCTGCAGGAACCGAGTGCGGGGTCGGTGCGCTTCGGCGAGGTCGATGCGTTGCGGGAGCCCGAGCGGTGGCGCCGCAGCCTCGGCTACCTGCCCCAGGAATTCGGGGTCTATCCGGGCGTGACCACGCGCGAGATGCTGGACCATATGGCCGTGCTGAAGGGCATCCGGGAGCGGTCGAGCCGACGGGACGTGGTCGACGCGCTCCTCTCGCGCGTGAATCTCTGGGAAGCGCGCGACCGCGTCCTTGCAACCCTGTCCGGCGGCATGCGGCGGCGCTTCGGGGTCGCGCAGGCGCTGATCGGCGATCCCGGCCTTCTCCTCCTCGACGAGCCGAGCGCCGGTCTCGACCCGGCGGAGCGCCACCGGCTTCTCGACCTCGTGGCCGAGGCCGGCGACCGCGCGGTCGTGCTTCTGTCGACGCATCTCGTGGACGAGGCCGCCGCGATCTGCCCGCGCGTCGTCCTTCTCGCGGGCGGGCGAGTCCGGCTGGACGGGACGCCCGCCGATCTCACCTCGGCGCTTCGCGGGCGGGTGTGGCGCCGGGCAACGGAGCGAGGTGACGCGCCGGCAGCCCAGGCGGGCCTTGCCGTGATCTCGGCCCGGCTCTCGGGGGGCCGCACCGTCCTGCGCGTCCTAGCCAAGGAGCGGCCGGCGGAGAGCTGGGAGCCGGCCGAGCCCTCGCTCGACGACGTCTACCTGACCACCGTCACCGATGCCGGGCATGGTTGAAGGTCGCCCCGGCATTGGCCCGTTCCGCCTCGCGGGCGCGGTTGCCTGGTTCGAGATGCGGCTCCAGCTCCGCTCGCCCGTCTTCCTCATCGTCGTCGCCATTGCCGGGCTGATGGTCGTGGGCTCGCTCACGGTGGAGCGGTTGCAGGTCGGACCGCTGCGGCCGGGCAGCAAGACCGGGGTCGAGGCGGTGCTCTTCGTCCACCTCGTCTGGAGCCAGTTCTTCCTGTTCACCGCCGCCGCCTTCGGTGCCCAGGCTGCCTTGCGGGACGAGGAGACCGATTTCGGGCCGATCGTCGCCGCCACCGCCGCCCCGCGCCCGGCGCTCGCGGCCGGGCGGCTCGGGGGAGCTTTGGCCGTCGTGCTGCTCAGCTTCCTGAGCGTTCCGGCCGCGGTCGTGCTGGCGCCCTTTGCCCCGATCGCGGATCCGCTCGCCGCGCCGGACGCGCACGCGGTCGCTTTCGGCCTGTTCGTGCTGGCGATCCCGAACCTGGTTCTCGCGACCGCCACCTTCCTTTCGGTCGCGACGATCCTGCGCTCGGCGATGGCCGCCTATCTGGGCGCTGTCGCCCTTCTCGCGCTCTACGGCCTGGGATCGGGGAAAACCGGCGATCCGGGCTGGTTGGTCGCGATCCTCGACCCCTTCGGCTCGGCCGCGATCCAGCACGCGACGGTGGGCTGGACAGAGACGCAGCGTGCCACTGCCCTCCCATCGGTCGACGGAGCACTCGCCCTCAACCGCCTGCTGTGGTTCGGCGTCGCGTGCGCCGCTGCCTTGTTCGGCACCCTGTGGCGGCCGAAGCCCTGCCCTGTCGGGCCGAAACCGCACGAGAATGGTCGTCCTGCGCCCGCGCCTCGGCCTCCCGCTGTCGAGAGACGCTTCGGCCTGAGGACAACCGTGGGGCAGTTCCTGGCGCGGACCCGTCTCGAATTCGGGCTCGTGAGGCGGAGCCCGTTCCTGGCCGTTCTTCTCCTGCTCGGGGTTGCGAATGTCGCGGGCGCGATGGCCCAACTGCCGCCCGATGCGACCCGGGCCGACGCGTTGGCCCGGGTCGACGAGGCCTTCCGGCTCGTGCCGATCGTCGTCGGGCTGTTCTGGGCCGGCGAGCTGGTCTGGGGCGAGCGCGACCTCGGGGTCGCCGGGCTCGTCGGCGCCTGCCCGGTCCCGAACTGGGCCCTTCTCCTGCCGAAGGTGCTGACGCTGCTGCTGGTCCTGTCCGCGAGCCTCGGCTCGGCCGCGCTCGCGGCCGCCGTGCTGGAGGCCTGGTGGACGGGCCTCGTGGCGCCCTCTGCGTGGCTCCTCGGCTTCGCCCTCCCGCGCGCCTGGGATGCCGGGCTGCTCGCCATATTGGCGGTGTTCCTCCAGGCGGCGGCGCCCGGAAAACTCGCCGGCTTCGGCCTGATGGTGCTCTACCTCATCTCGGCCCTGGCGCTCGAGACGATGGGCTTCCACGGCGACCTCTACCGCTATGGCGGCGGCAGCGGCTCTCTGGGTCTCGATCAGGCGGGAAGCCCGCACGCCTTCGCGGTCCGGGCCTATTGGGGCGCGGCGGCCGTCCTGCTGCTGCTCGGGTCGCAGCTCATGGTCGGGCGGGGGTCGGAAACCGGACTCCGGACGAGGCTCCGACGCGCATACCGCGACGTCGTCCCCGCCCAGGTCGTGCTCGGGCTCGCGGCGGCCGGCATCATGGTCCTGCTCGCTCACATTCTCGCCGGCTGAGCCGTCCAGCCTTCACGGAAGCCGGCGCGTGGCTAGCGCGCTCCCTGCGGCAGCCATCCGGCGTCCACCAGCCGCTGCAAGTCGCCACCGAGGAGCTTGTCACCGATGTCGTGGCGATATCGGACATTCGGCACCACCATGCGGTTCGCGAGCGCGTAGGCGCTGGACTTCGCCGCCTCGACGGTCGCTCCCGTGCCGGTCACGACGGCCGTCCAGCCGTGATAGCCAGCCGTCACGAGCTGCCCGTCCACCGTCCCGACCTCGCCGAAATGCAGGCCGGACCGGTCCGCCTCGGAGAGTTCGCCCTCGAAGACGATCGGCAGCCCAACCGGTTCGTCGACATAGCGCCGGATGAAGGGGAAGGGGCGCGTTGTCATCACGACGCCGACCGAGAAGCCCGGCCGCACCTCGATCCTGTCGGTCGACTGCGTGACGAGGTTTTGGAACAGCTCCGCCCAGCCGATCGCCTGGAGAGGTTCCAGCACCGCGAAACCCGGGTAGCCGAAGCGGCAGGTGAATTCGAGCGGCCAGATCCCCTCCCCGTTCACGATCGTGTTGAGGTTCACATAGCCCTGGTATCCACCCTCCCGGAGCCGGGTTTCCATCCGGGCGAGCGTCGCGTCGAAGAAGCGGTCCGTGCCCTCGAAGGTCGCGACGGTTCCCATCTCGCCGACGAACTCGCCGAGATCGCCCGGGAAGAAGCGCTTGTGCTCCCAGTCCAGGCATGCGGGTCGAAGGAAGCGCGCCCCGTCGAAATAGGCGCCGACACCGATCTCGATGCCATCGAGATGCTCCATGAGGATGAGGCTCGTGTCCTCGCCCGCAAGCTGGCGCGCCTGCGCCGCCAGCACGGCCCGAAGATCGCGCCCGTCATCGAGCCGGCCGACATAGGTGCCGGCAGCTCCCAGGCCCGGCCCGTTCAGCTTCGAGACGTATCGGCCCGGCTGTGACTCGACGAACCAGACGGCATCGGGAATCCGGTCGAAATGCCAGACCTTCGCCGTGCTGAAGCCGAGTTCGGTCAGCACGGCCTGGGCAAAGGCCCGATCATTCTCGAGCCGATCGCCGTAGGCGCTGCCGCCGATGACGTGGAACCCCTCAGCCCGGAGCGATTCTTGCAATCGCCCCCGGTCGTGGGCAACGTTCTCGAAGAGGATGATGCCGTCCGCGCCGGCACCGCGGATCCAGTCGAGTTCCGCCCGCCAATCCGCCGTATGCGGCACCATGCCGGCCAGGACATCTTGGCAGAGCGGCTCCGTGATCGAGACGCGGACCTCGTGCCCCTCCTCGACCAGCCTCAGGTAGATAGCTGCCAGATCGCAGGTGTCGCCGATGCCGAGAAATCTCATTCCGTCACCCCGGTTCCCTCACCCGTTCGTGCCTCATCAGGCGCAGCTTTGATCCGGGCGCGGCAGGGTCTAAGACGTGGCCATGTTGCTGGTTCCGACGCGCGTCGCCCCGAGCCCGATCCAGGGGCTCGGCCTGTTTGCGGACGTGGATCTGCCGGAAGGAGCCGAAATCTGGCGGTTCGCGGAAGGCTTCGATCTCCTGCTGCGGCCGGAGACTTTTTCCGCGCTCCCTGACGCTTTTCGCACGTTTCTCGATACATACGGCTATACGCCCCAGGCCTTTCCGGGTCGGATCGTGCTGTCCTGCGACCACGCGAAGTTCATGAACCACGCCGAGGATCCGAACACCGTCGGCCGGGACCTATCCAGTTTCGCCCGGCGTCCGATCCGCCTCGGCGAGGAGCTGACATGCGATTATCGAGAGGTCTGCGCCGGGTGGCCGGGCTTCTCCTGACAGCGGGGCTACTTCACGAAAATGTCATCTCGGCTCGGGTGTCCAAACCGCATGTCGAACATTGTTAGCACCGGGCCGCGCATGGCCCGCAGCAGGACAGGTCCATGATGAATTCCGAAGGGCAGCGGCTGGGAGTCGCCGTTGTCGGCCTGGGCGGTGCCGTCTCGACGACCGCGATTGCCGGGCTCGAGCTCATCAAGTCGGGAATGAACCGATTGGACGGCCTGCCGCTCGCCGACCTGTCGGTTCCGGGGCTGACGAACTATCGCGACATCGTCTTCGGCGGTTGGGACGTCCACGGTGACGATCTCGGCTCGGCGGCAGAGACGCACGGCGTTCTCCCCAAGGGCCTCGTCATGGACGGGGCCGCGGCGCTCACCACGATGCGGCCCTGGAAGGCGGTCGCCAGCGACCGCTTCTGCCGCAACGTCGATGGCGGCCATAAATTTATTGCCAAGGGGCATCGCGACGCCGTCGACCGCATTGCGGGCGACCTCCAGCGCTTCAAGAGCGAGAGCGGCGTCGATCGGGTGGTCGTGCTGAACCTCGCCTCGACGGAACGCTGGCCCGACCTCTCGGCCGAGACCTTCTCGTCGATCGACGCCTTCGAGCGCGGCCTCGACCGCGACGACGAGGCGATCGGCCCGGCCATGCTCTACGCCTATGCGGCGGTCGCGAACGGCTATCCCTACGGCAACTTCACGCCGAGCGTCGCGGCCGATGTGCCGGCGATCAAGGATCTGGCCGCCAAACTCAACGTTCCGGTGGCCGGCAAGGACGGCAAGACCGGCCAGACGATGATGAAGACCGTGATCGCGCCTGCGCTCCGGTCCCGCGCTCTCCATGTCGACGGCTGGTTCTCGACGAACATCCTCGGCAACCGCGACGGCCTTGCGCTCGACGACCCAGATTCGCTGGAATCGAAGCTGAACACCAAGGGCTCGGTGCTCGACCAGATGCTCGGCTACACGGTCGAGGACCACATCGTCGACATCAAGTACTACCGGCCCCGCGGCGACGACAAGGAGGCCTGGGACAATATCGACGTCACCGGCTTCCTCGGCCAGCGCATGCAGATCAAGATCAACTTCCTGTGCAAGGATTCCATCCTGGCCGCGCCGCTCGCGATCGAGATCGCGCGTGTCCTCGGCCTCGCCCAGAAGCGCGGCGACGGCGGCGTGCAGGAGCAGCTGTCCTTCTTCTTCAAGGCCCCGATGACGCGGCCCGGCAACGGCCCGATCCATGCCTTCCACGCGCAGGAAGAAATGCTGCTGAATTGGCTCGGCGCCCGGGCCTAGCGTTTATGCGCGCAGCGTTGGTTCCGCTTCTGCGGGAGATCGGCGACCTCAAACGCGTGACATCGGCGGGCAGGCCGGGCTCGATCGCGGAGCGTGCCTTCCGGCGGGGATGGACCACTCTCACAGCCGGAATTCCGGCCGAGGATGTCGCCCTAGAGACGACGGCCGGTTGCCTCGCGGCGACGCGGCTCGGCGACCTGGACCTGGCCTCGCTGGCCCATCTCGGCGTCTCAGCCGTCGAGGTCGCGGCCATGGAGCGGGCGGCGCTCGCCGAATTCGGCAACCTGCTCTCCTCTGCCCTGGCCGACAGGCTCGCCGAGGCCTGCGGCCGGCGCGCCTCCTTCGACGATCAGGGCCCGGACGTTTCCTTCGTGGCCCGTCTCGCGGCGCAACCGAGGGCTGGCGCGACCTGCCCCGGCAAGCCCCGGATCGTGCTCGGGCCGGCCGAGAACCATGCCGAGCATTGCGCGATCGTGGCGGTCTATGCCGTCCTTCTCGCCGAGCCCGAAGCGGATCTCGGCACCGTCTTCCTGGCCTCCCTCGCTCACCACCTGCATAACGCGGCGATGCCGGATGCCGGCTTCACGGGCGAGATGCTGCTCGGTCAGCATCTCGAGCCCGTGATCGAGCGGGCGACGGAGCAGGCTCTCGCGGAACTCCCGACCGACCTCCGGGGGCGCGTGGTCGCCGCCCGGACGGTGCTGCGGGATGCGGACACGCCCGAGGGCCGCGCCTTTCATGCGGGCGACGTCCTCGACCGCGTCCTCGAGATCGAGCAGCACCTCGCCCGCTCGCGGGTCACCATGGACGACATCCTGGGCGACATGGCGCTGGTCCATGACGGACCGGTGAAATCCTTCCACGACCGGGTGCTGGCCGAGATGGGGCTCGGGTGAACGGGCTCGTATCGCCGGTGAGCGGGGAGCGTTTGCGGCCGGACGGGCCCGATCTCCTGACGGACGGCGCCGCGCGCTGGCCTATCCTCGACGGCATCCCCTACCTCCGCACCGGGCGCGAGACGCTCGTCGCAGAAGCGGTCCGTCGTATCGAGAGCGGCGACCGGGAGGCTGCGCTGGTCTTGCTCCTCGCCGACCAGGACGATTGGTGGGACGGACCCGCCCCGTCCGAGGCCGATCTCCGTCGCCTCGTCCGGGAGCGCGACGCGCTCACGCTGCGGGAGGCGATGGGGCTCCTCGCCTTCGGCCGGGTCGGGGACTATTTCGCCCATCGCTGGAGTGACCCGACCTACCTGGCGGGCCTCGCGCTGCTCGACGCGCATTGGACCGAACCGGCCAGCGCCTTCGAACTCGCCTGCGGCATCGGGCATTACCTCCGCGACCTCAGCCTGCGCGGAGTCAGGGTCGCGGGTGGGGACGTCGTCTTCGCCAAGCTCTGGCTCGCGCGCCACTGGGTCGCCCCGGAGGCGGCGCTCGTCTGTTTCGACGCCCGCTCGCCCTGGCCGTTGGCAGCGAGGCGCTACGACCTCGCGCTCTGCCAGGACGCCTTCTATTTCCTGGAGCCGAAGGCCGAGATCCTCGCCCGGTTGCGGACGCTCGTGTCGCCCCACGGAACTCTCGCCGTCGGCCATGTCCACAGCCGCGAGGCGGCGAACATGTCGGCCGGATCCGGCATGAGCGCGACCGAGATTGAGGCCGCCTTTCCAGACGCGACGATCTACGACGATGCCGAACTGACCGTCGCGGCTACCGAGGGCCGGGCGCCGGTCCCCAGGCCCGCGACCGATCTCCGGGCCGTGGAGGCCTTCTCGCTCGTCGAAAGCCGTACCGACGCGCCGCGCCGGGCGGACGGGCCGCTCTGCCGTCCGATCACTGAGGCAACCCTGCGGCCGAACCCGCTCTACGCGGAGATGCCGGGCGGGGATCGGGCGGTCGCCTGGCCGTCGGACCGCTACCGGGCGGAATACGCGCCCCGCGCCACCTACCGGCCCCGCGTCGCGGGACCGCTCGTGCCGAATCCCGACGCCGTCCGCCGGCGCGAGTTCCTCGACCTCCCGGCGCGGTGGTGATGACGCAGCATCGTCCCGTCCGGTGGGGGATCTTCGGCTTCGGCTGGGTCGCCCAGGATTATATGGCGCCCGCGATCGCGGCCGCCGGAGACATCCTGGTCGCCGTCGCCGATCCCGATCCGCGCTCACGACAGCGGGCCGAGGGGTTGGGCGTTCGCGCCTACCCGGACGAGGCCGCCCTCCTCGCCGACCCCGAGATCGAGGCGATCTACGTCGCGACGCCGAATCATCTCCACGCCGATGCCGTGGTTCGGATCGCGGCGGCCGGCAAGGCGGTGCTCTGCGAGAAGCCGATGGCGGCCTCGCTCGCCGATGCCGAACGCATGCTGGCCGCCTGCCGGGGGGTCGGCATCCTCTACGGCACCGCCTTCGACCAGCGCCACCACCCCGCCCACCGAGCCATGCGCGACGGGATCCGGTCCGGCCGGATCGGGCGTCCGACCGTGATCCGCATCGTCTACGCCTGCTGGGTCGGATGCGAGTGGTCGGACCCTGATGGCCGCGAGAATTGGCGCGTCGATCCGGCGAAGGCCGGCGGGGGCGCCCTCATCGACCTCGCCCCGCACGGGATCGATCTCGCCGAATACCTCCTCGGCGAACCGCTCGCGCGCGTCGCGGCGATGACCCAGCGGCGGGTGCAGGATTATCCGGTGGACGACGGCGCGGTCATCGTCGGGACCACGGCATCCGGCATCCTGGCCAACCTGCACGTGGCTTATAACTGCCCGGAAGCCCTGCCCCGGCGGCGCCTTGAGGTCGTTGGGTCGACCGCGATGCTGTCGGCAGAGAACACGATGGGGCAGACCGGAGGAGGAAGCGTGACGCTGATCGACGGGCTGACCGGCGCGCGGGAGGCCATGCACGTGCCGGATGCGGAGGTCTCCCCCTTCACCGGCCAGGTCCTCGCCTTCTCGGCCGCTTTGCGCTCGGGCGAGTGGAGAGCCTTCTCGGGCGAGCGCGATCTAGGCACGATGCGGCTAATCGCGCAGGCTTATGCGAGTGCCGGCGCATGAGGCGGATCGAGGGATTGCCCGCGGACCTGCCGGATGCGGCCCATGCCTATCTCGCGGCCCTGCCGCCGGGCCGGATCGTCGGCTTCCCGCTCGCGCCGCTCGACCGGACCGGCGTCCCGGCCTGGAAGACCGCCCTCTTCCTGGATGATGCCGAGAGCCTGCCCGGCAACATGCCGTCCGGCTACGGCTACGGCCCGACTGATGGCGACGCGATCGTCGGCGCCTTGGCCGAGATAGCCGAGGCGATCCTGCCCACCCTGGCCTTGCGCGGGCGTCCCTACCGGACCGGCTCCTATGCTGACCTCGCCCGCGAGGTCGGCTTCGGCGGGATCGCCGACCCGCTCACCCTCTGCCTGCCGGCCGGTAGCCCGGTCGGGCGGGACACGCCCCTCGCCTGGACGGCGGCCCGCCGCGCCCGCACCGGCGAGAGCGTCCTCGTGCCGCTCGACCTCGCCGCGACCGATCCGGCCGAGTTGCCGCCGGGCTACCAGCCCTTCACGACCCTCATCACGAACGGCCTCGGCGCCGGCCCGGACCGCGACTGGGCGGCCGGCCATGGCCTTCTCGAATGCCTGCAGCGGGACGGCAACGGGCTCGTCTTCCGGGCCCTGGACCAGGGCGTTCTCCTCGATCTCTCCACCGGGGTCGAACCGCGCACGCGCGCCCTGCTCGACCGGCTCGACGGGCTCGGCATCGAGGTGATGCCGAAATTCGCGACCGACGCCTTCGGCATGGCGAATGTCTACGTCGTCGGCCACGATCGCGACGGTTTCGGTCCGCGCGTCCCGATCATGCTGTCGGCCTGCGGCGAGGCCTGCGATCCGGATCGCGACCGGGCGCTCTACAAGGCCCTCCTCGAATTCTGCTCGGCCCGCGTCCGCAAGACCTACGGCCATGGTCCCCTGTCCGAAGCCTATTCCGTCGCGCCGCCGGGCTATGTCGACGACTTCCTGGCCCGGGCCGAGGCGAGCCTCGACCAGGAGGAAAGCCGGGCGCTCCGGGCCATGATGGACTGGGCCGGGATGGACGGCGCCGACCTGCGCGGCCACCTCGCCGGCAGCGTCCTCTCGCGTCGCAGGTCCATCCCGTTCGAAACCCTGCCCCGCCGCCCGGGCGGCGACACGCGCGACCGGGGCCGCTTCGCCCGCGAGGCGCTCGAGTTGGAGGGATTCGACGTCCTCGTCGTCGACCTGTCCCCGCCCGACGCTCCCGTCGCGGTCGCGAAGGTGATCGTGCCCGGGCTCGAGGTCGAGACGATGAGCTATTGCCGGATCGGCGAGCGCAACGCCCGCAAGCTGATCGAGCGCGATTCCCCGCTGATCCGCTTCGGCCAGGAGAGCGAGACGCGCCGCCCCGTCCGCCTCACCCCGAAGGCCCTCGACCGGTTCGGGGGCCGCCAGCCGCTCCTCGACACGGCCGAAGTGGACCGCGTCGTCGGCCCGCTTTACCCTCTCTACCGGGAGCCCGAAGCCCACCATGTCGGCTACCGGCTCGGGCGCGCCGCCGCATGAGCCTCCGCTTCGCCTACAACACGAACGGGACCGCCAGCCACCGGCTCGACGACGCACTCGTCCTGATGAGCGAGGCCGGCTACCACGGCGTTGCGCTGACGCTCGACGTCAATCATTTCGACCCCTTCGCGCCCGATTGGGAGGCCGCCGCCCGGCGCCTGGCCGGGCGCCTGTCGGAACTCGGGCTCGGCTCGGTGATCGAGACGGGCGCACGTTACCTTCTCGATCCCCGCGCCAAGCACGAGCCAACCTTGGTCACGGCCTCGTCGGAAGGGCGCGCCCGCCGGGTTGCCTTTCTTGAGCGCGCGATCGATGTGGGAGCGATCCTTGGCTCGGAAGCCGTGTCCTTCTGGGCCGGCATCCCGAAGCCGGGAGTCGACCGGGACGAGGCGCGCCGATGGCTGCAGGACGGTCTCGCCGTGGTCACGGTCCATGCCGAGCGGACCGGCGTCACCGTGGCGCTCGAGCCCGAGCCCGGCATGCTGATCGAGACTGTCGACGATTACGCAGCCGTGGCGGCTGGCCTGCCAGCCCTGACCCTCGCGCTCGACCTCGGGCATCTGATCGTCACGGGCGAGCGCGACCCGGCCCAGGCCGTGCATGAATTCGCCGGCCGTATCGGGACCGTCTCCATCGAGGACATGAAGCGCGGCGAACATGTCCACCTCGCCTTCGGCGAGGGCGACATGGACGTGCCGGTCGTCCTCGATGCCCTGGAGGCGATCCGCTTCCCACGCCTTGTTTGCGTCGAGCTCTCGCGCGAGTCCCACCGGGCCGACACGATGATCCCGGCCGCCATCCGCTATCTGCGGGAGTGCCGGGGGTGAGGGCATCCACCCACCTCCTCATCCTGAGGTGCCCGGCGGAGCCGGGCCTCGAAGGACGCACAGCTTGCGCGTACTTCGAGGCTCGCCTTGTCGGGCGAGCACCTCAGCATGAGGAGGGAGGAGTTCCGACGAGGCGAGTGGCGTCCTGATGCGCATTTGCTTCGTCTCGCGGCGTTACTTCCCGGCCATCTCGGGCATGAGCGTTTACGCGCAGAATTTCCTGCGCGAGCTGGTCGCGGCCGGGCACGACGTCACGATGATCAGCCAGTATCGCGGCGACCCGCTCGGCACGCGGGTCTATGGCGGCGGACCGCCGCCCGCGGTGCCGGGCGTGCGGGTCATCGGCCTGGAGCAGGTCGGCGAGCAGGAGGGCGGCGACTTCGAGCGCGACGTCGACACGATCGTCGACACGATCGCGGCCGAGCATGGGCGCGCGCCCTTCGACATCCTGCACGCGCAATACGGTTACCCGACCGGCTGGGCCGTGCTCCTCGCCTCCCAGCGCCTCGGCGTGCCGAATGTCGTCTCGATCCAGGGCGGCGACGGACACTGGGTCGGCTCCTGCTGCGAGACGCACCGGCTCGCCATGACCCGTGTCCTCGACCATGCCGGGGCAGTACTGATCGGCGGCGAGAGCTTCGTCGACGAGGTCGCCGGACGGCTCGGCACGGCGCGGGAGCGCTTCACGATCGTGCCGGGCGCCGTCGACACGGCGCGCTTCCATCCTGCCGACGGTGGCGCAGCGGGGCCGGCCGACGGACCTCTCCGCATCTTCTACCATGGCCGGGTCGACCGCCGGAAAGGCGCCCTCGACTTCATCGACGCGCTCGCTCTTCTGCGCGAGCGCGGGATCGAGGTGGCCGCGACCGTGTCGGGCATCGGGCCCGATCTCGATGCCTCGCGCGTCCGCGCCGCCGAGCACAATCTCGAGAGCGTGCGCTTCAGCGGCTATGCCGCTTACGACACCGTGCCAAGCCTCTACCGCGAGGCCGACATCTTCGCCTCGCCGACCTATGCGGAGGGGTTTTCCAACACCGTGCTTGAAGCGATGGCCTCCGGCCTCGCCATCGCCTCCTGCCGCTCGGTCGGCATCGTGGATTGCCTGCGCGACGGCGACAACGCGATCCTGACCGAGGCCGGCGACATCGCCGCCCATGCCGATGCGCTGGAGCGGCTCGTCACCGACCCGGCTCTGCGGGCCCGGCTCTCGGGCGCGGCGTTGGCCGAATGCCGCGCCACCTATTCCTGGGAGGTCGTCGCGCGGCAGATCATGGCGATCTACGGCCGGCTCGCCGGCACAGCGCCGGACCTCGGCTTCCCGACCACGCTCCCGCTTACGCCCTGCCGCTTCCGGGCGGAGCCGCATCTCCTGTGACGGAGGCGCCCGGCCCCGTCGCACTCGCGCTGTCGCCGCATCTCGACGACGCGGCCTTCTCATGCGGCGGGACGCTGGCCCTCCTCGCCCGACGCGGCTGGCGCGTCGTGATCGCGACCCTCTTCACGCAGAGCGTGCCGGAGCCGACGGGCTTCGCGCTCGCTTGCCAGCTCGACAAGGGGCTCGGCCCGGAGGTCGACTACATGGCGCTCCGGCGCGACGAGGATGCCCGCTCCTGCGCCGCCCTCGGGGCCGAGCCGGCCTGGCTTCCGTTCCAGGAGGCGCCGCATCGTGGCTACGGCTCCGCACCCGAGCTGTTCGCCGCTTTGCGGGACGACGACGCGGTCGGGCCCGCCCTGACGGCAGCGATCGCCGATCTCGCCGCGCGGCACCGGCCGGCGCTGATCCTCGCGACGCAGGCGATCGGCGGCCATGTCGACCATGTCCAGGTCGTGCGCGCGCTCGACGCTGTCGCGCCCTCCTACCCCATCCTGTGGTGGCGCGACTTCCCCTACAGCGTGAAGGCCGCAGATCGCGAGCCGCTCCGCGAGCGCTTCGCCGGGCTGCCGGAAATTGAAATGACTCTGGACGAGGCTGCCTTGGCCGCGAAACGCGACGCAGCGCTCGCCTACGCGTCGCAGCTCGGCTTCCAGTTCGGCGACGCCGCCGGTTGGGACCGCCTCGCGGCCTCGTCGGACGGACGCGAGCGCTTCCGACTCCAGGGCGCGTGGCTGCTTGATCTGGCGGATCTCGTCTCGCCGATGGCGGCCGATGCCTGACGTCCTCCTCTCCGACCCGGACGAAGTCGTGCGCCGCCGAGCCCTGAGCCGCTCGCCGCATCTCGGGCCGCTGCGGCCCTATCTCGCCGACCTCCGCGCGCGGCACGGCGACGTCCCTGATCCCGATCCGCTGGACGGCGGCGCCGATGCGCGCCTTCTCCTGCTGCTGGAGACGCCCGGGCCGCGCATTCGCCCGACCATGATCGTCTCGCGCGACAACCCTTCCGGCACGGGCCGCAACCTGCGAGCCATGATGGAACGGGCCGGCATCGCCCGACGCGACACCCTGATCTGGAACGCGGTGCCCTGGATCATCCACGCCGAGGGCGCCCGCAACCGGGCGCCGTCACGCGCCGAAAGGCAGGCCGGCATCGCCGAACTGCCGGCGCTTCTCGCCCTCCTGCCGCGCCTCGCCGTCGCCGTCCTGGCCGGCCGCTCGGCAGCAATGGCCGAATCCGCTCTCCGGGCCGCCCGCCTTCCTCTTCCGGTGCTCCTCATGGGCCATCCGAGCCCCACCATCCAATGCACAGACCCGGCCATCCCGGCCCGCTGCGCGGCCGTCCTGGCCGAGGCCGCAGCCATCCTGGCCGATCGGCCCGCCGTCGGAGCCGCCGCGTGAGCCCGGGCTACCTTCCCTTCAAGGACGCGCTCGATCTGCCGGCCTACCTCTGCGACAATTGCGGCTCCTGGCAGCGCCAGTTCGCGCCGCCGCCCGACTGTCCGCTCTGCCTCGACGCCCGCCACGTCGTCCCGCAGACCGGGTGGCGATTCTGGACCGAGGCCGAGGCCCGGGACAACTTTCCGTGCCACTGGGCGGAGGTGGAGCCCGGGATCTGGCGTTACTGGAACGATCCCGTGAACGGGATCGGCCCGTCCGCCTATCTGGTCACGACGCCGGCCGGGAACATGATGTTCGAGGCCTGCTCCGTCTTCAGCGAAGCGGCCCTCGCGCATCTCTCGGCGCTCGGTGGGGTCGACGTCCTGTCCGCCTCGCACCCGCATAGCTACGGGGCGCTCTGGCAGATCCAGGACCGCTTCGATCCGGAATTGGCGCTCCCCGTCGGCGACTTCCTGTGGTCGGCGGCTTTGCGGGTATCATGGCCCTATGACGATCGTCTGGAGCCTCTTCCCGGGCTGGAGCTGCACGTGACCGGCGGTCATTTCGAGGGCCACGCCGTGTTGTTCGACCGCGGCCGCGGCATCCTCTTCTGCGGCGACGCGCTGAAATTCGAGCTCGATTCCGGCGATCCGCGCCGCGCCCGCACCATTTCGGCCCACAAGGCCTTCGTCCGCGGCGTTCCCCTGACCCTGGCCGAACTCCGCCGCTACCGCGAAGTCTTCGCCGCCCTCCCCTTCGGCCAGACCTGGACCCCCTTCGAACAGGCCGCGAATTGCGGCCGGGCCGAGGTCCTGGCCCTCGTCGACGCCATGCTGGCCACCCGCCCGCATGCCGCGCCCGTACCCCTGGACGACCTCGTCCCGACACCCGACCAGCGACCGCCCAGCCTCGCCTGACCGGACGGCGCGTGACCCCGAAAGCCGGCCCGGCAAGAACCCGCAGCGGAAAGAGCACGTCGCGCCGCTTCGCGTTGACGATCCCGCCCGGCAGGCGCTAGAGAAGCGCCCGGACGTTCGGCAGCAACTCGGCGACGGCAAGGAATTCAACCACCCTCGCACTCGTCACAGAATGCGTAAGCTGCCCAACGGCTTGGAGAGGTGGCAGAGCGGTTGAATGCACCGCACTCGAAATGCGGCATGCCTGCAAGGGCATCGGGGGTTCGAATCCCTCCCTCTCCGCCAAATCCCTGTTCCAGATCGTCCCAAGCCGTCCCGCCCTGCCCTGATTGCAGAGGGGAGCACGGGCTCGGCCATGTTGATGTCGTTCCGTATTGTCCTATACAATTCCGGTCAGGCGCTGGGGCTGACGCTGGGGTAGGACGGAGAAGATGGCCCGCGAGATCGACAAGCTGAGCGCTCGGGGGGTCGCGACCGTGACCAAGCCCGGCCGGCATTCCGACGGCGGCGGGCTGTACCTCATCGTCGATCCTGCCGGGGCTAAGCGCTGGCTCTTCATCTATCGCCGGGACGGCAAGCAGAAAGAGATGGGGCTGGGGGGCCTCGGGGCTGTCTCGCTGGCCGAGGCCCGCCGCAAGCGCGACGAGGCCCGCAAGCTCCTGGCCTCTGACCTCGACCCTATCGGTGAGAAGCGCCGGGCTGAAAGCCGGCAGGATGTCGTCACGTTCGGCGCGTTCGTCGATCAGCTCGTGCCTGAGATCGCCAAGGGCTTCCGGAACGCGAAGCATACCGCTCAGTGGTCATCGACGCTGAACACGTATGCCGCCGCGCTGCGCGCCAGACCCATCGACACGATCAAGACCAACGACATCCTTGCGGTGCTCCAACCGATATGGACCACGAAGGCAGAAACCGCGTCTCGCGTCCGCGGCCGAATCGAGCGCGTCTTAGACGCAGCCAGAGCCAAGGGCCTCCGTACGGGCGAGAACCCGGCGCGCTGGCGCGGCCATCTCGACCATCTCCTATCCAAACGGCGCAGGCTCACGCGGGGCCACCATGCCGCCCTGCCATACCCGGAGATGTCAGCGTTCATCGCCGACCTGCGGCAGCGGAAGGCCGTCGCGGCGCTTGCCCTGGAGTTCAGCATCCTGGCCGCCTCCCGTTCAGGCGAAGTGCTGGGGTGCCGCTGGGGTGAGATCGACCGAAATGCCAAGGTTTGGACCGTGCCGGCCGATCGCATGAAGGCCGGGAAAGAGCACCGCGTTCCGTTAACTGAGCGCGCGCTCGAGATCCTGACCGACGTCGAGAAGATTCGGCGTGGCGACTTCGTGTTCCCGAGCCATCGCGCCGACCGGCCGCTGTCGAACATGGCATTCGACGCGCTTCTGACCCGGATGAAGGTTAAGGCTACCCCGCACGGGTTTCGGTCGTCGTTCCGGGATTGGGCGGGCGAAATGACGAGCTTCCCGCGCGAGGTCGCCGAGGCTGCGCTCGCCCACGCAGTCGGCGACGAGACGGAGAGGGCCTATCGTCGTGGCGACGCTCTGGAGAAGCGGCGGACGATGATGGACGCCTGGGCCACGTTCATCGGAGGCAGCGTGACCGCTGATACTAGCAACGTGGTCGAGCTGCGGCGGGCCTAATGTCGACAATCTGGACCGTCGACCAAGCTCTGAAGTGGATCGTCTCGGCCGACGAAGCCTTGGTCGCCGATCAGGGCCAGAGCTGGACTGTTTTATTGACGGGGATCTCGACGATCCCCGCACAAGGTCCGCTTCAAGAGGGTCAGGAATGGTCACCGGACAATCGAGAGTGGATTGATCAGACCTTTAGAATGCCCCCGGACGAGGCCTGGAGGCAGCTGGTCGAGGCTCTGGTCGAGAAAACCCTTCATCCTCTTGATCCGCCCGAAGGCAACCACCGCTTCATTGGCGCGCGCCTTCACCTGACGATCGACGCCGCAGAGGTGATCGACCGGAACGGTGCCCTTATCCGAGGAAAAGCGCCCGGGGGCGTGGCTGCTCCAATTACGTTCCGATCGGCGGATGTGAAGGCGCTATTCCCATTTGACGTTGCGTCCAGCGAGGATCCCGATGCGACTGAAGTGTCGATCGCGATAAAGGAGAAACGGGAGCATCCGATACGCTCCTTCGTCCTTGCACTATGGCCGGAGCGCGACGGGCACCCGCCCACGGGAATGACCCCGCAAGAGCGAGACAACCTGATCATTGATGCAATGAAGTCGGCAAAGCGGAAGCCGCTGCCGTCCCGACGTACTATCCACCGTTTCTTCGGCGGCAGATAATTGGACAAACATGGACAAGCTTGGACATGTCCAAGGTTGTCGAATGTATCCGTCGAGGACCTCTAGTATCTGGTTCTCCGAACGGCATCCCATGCTGTTCCGGAGTGACTTACATGCAGCATCCGAACGTCGCCAGCCCACACATGTCAGGCCTCACGCGCGGCCCTGACCTGGCCAAGCGCCTCTACACCGTCGCCGAGTTCATGGCCGACTACGGCATGAGCCGGACCCGAACCTACGCGGAAATCAACGCAGGCCGTCTGATTGCACGTCGCCTGGGCGGCAGGACGATGATCGCCCGCGACGACGCCGACACATGGCTCGCCGCTCTCCCCGCCCACCAGCCATCCCGGCTGGCCGCCTAACGAAAACCCTCGCCGCCGCCGTAAGGCAGAGCGAGGGCTGATCGTCACGATAATGGTTCTGGCAAGCTCCATATACGCGACGGCGGACCAGCGTTCAATTCCTTTCGGCGGCTCTATTCCTGATGGAGCCCCAAAATGCCTGGTAATCCCTTTCAACGTCATCTCGCGTCCGCCTCTCGCCGGCAGACGGTGTCACCCTCGACGACCGATCTTCGACCGCACCTCGCGGATCGAGACGTTCTGCAGGCGGTCGTAACCCGGCGCCTGGCCATGCGCTTCGGGATCACGGCCCCGCTCGCAGCGACCGTGGCGGCGCTTGCCGGCCTGGGCCCGAACGAGGAGGGCCGGTGATGAGCGTCCGTCACTCCCTCGCTCGGATCACGGGCACGTTTGCCAGCAACTTTGACCTGCTTCCTCGAGAGCGAGGCGACCTGGTCCGGCACGGTGTCGCCGCGACCGCGATCGACACGCCGACCCCCGTTCGGGCCGGCCACGTGGTCTTCGGCGATGACGGCCGGTTCTCGTTCGAGCAGCACGAGCGAAGCCTTTCGGTTCGGAGCGCGCGCGCGTTCCTGTTCCTCATCGAGGACATGCATGGTGAGCCGTCGGACATCGTCGCTTGGCAGCCGGCGCTTTCCCGCGTGGCCTCATGGCGGGGCACCGCTTGGGGCATCGGTCAGTCCGAGGCGTACGCAATGCGAATGGCCGAGCACGACGGCCTGCCTGTCTGGCGCAACCCGCTGGACTGGCTTCGGGCCGGGCGCCGGGGCGTCGTCATCATGCGCCCGCGCCTCGCCGCGGCTTGGTTGAACGATGCCGGCCCGCTCGTGGCCGAGGATTTCGAACATGCCCGGGAGCTTCGGACCGCTCTCACCCGGCCTGCGCCGCGGATACTCGTGCCTGCCGCTCTTCGGAGGCAAGCGGCATGACCGACTATGTCGACCTCGATGACCTCGAACCGGGCGCGGCGTCTTACGACGAAGCACCCCGGCAAGGGGGTGGCCGAAAGGCCGCTCACGACGCTGCGACGGAGGACGCGGCCGCCATCCGGTTTGCGGCAAAGTACGCTGGACGGCTGAGGTTCTGTCACGACACCGGCGCCTGGTTCGGATGGGACAAGGTCGCTTGGCGGCCGAACCGGACGGGGCTCGCGTTCCGTTGGGCGCGCGAACTCGCCCGCGGTCTCGCGGAAGCCGCTCCTGCCAAGGCTCGCGGAACTATCGCTAAGACGTCGTTCGCGGCCGGCGTCGAGCGGTTCTGCCGATCGGATCCAGTGTTCGCGGTTACGGCCGAGTCGTGGGACACGGATCCCTGGCTGCTCGGTACGCCGGCCGGGACGGTCGATCTCAGAACCGGGAAGCTGCGCCGCTCCGATCAGGCCGACGGCATCACAAAGCTGGCCGCCGTGGCGCCCGCGGACGAACCCGATTGCCCGCTCTGGCTCGCCTTTCTGGATCAGGCCACAGGCGGCGACGTCGAGCTGATCCGCTTCCTGCAGCAATGGTGCGGCTACTCCCTCACGGGCAGCACCAGGGAGCACGCGCTCGTTTTCATCTACGGGCCGGGCGGGAACGGAAAGTCCGTGTTCCTGAACGTGCTGTCCTCGATCCTGGGGGACTACGCGACGACGGCGGCGATTGACACGTTTACGGCCTCCGCAGGCGATCGCCACACGACTGACCTCGCGATGCTTAGGGGCGCTCGGCTCGTCACGGCTTCGGAAACCGAGGAAGGCCGGGCTTGGGCGGAGGCCAGGATCAAGCAGCTAACCGGCGGCGACCTCATCACGGCGAGGTTCATGCGGCAAGACAACTTCACCTTCCTGCCGACTTTCAAGCTGACGATTGTCGGCAACCACCAGCCTGCGCTCCGCAACGTGGACGAGGCCGCCCGACGCCGCTTCCGCATCGTCCCGTTCGTCCGCAAGCCGGCCCAGCCCGACGCAACGCTCGAGGACAGGCTTCGGGGCGAGCGGCCAGCCATCCTGCGGTGGATCATCGCCGGCTGCCTCGACTGGCAGGAAAACGGGCTCATCACCCCGGCCAGCGTCGTGTCGGCGACGGACGACTATTTCGTCGAGCAGGATCTCTTCGGCCAGTGGCTCGCCGACGCCTGCGACCTCGATCCCGGGAACGACCACAAATGGGAACAAACCTCGGAGCTGTTCGCCTCTTGGACGGCGTACGCGAAAGCCGCGGGGGACGCACCCGGGAGCACGAAGAGTTTCGCGCCAGCAATGCGCCGCCACGGTATTCGCAAGCATCGGTCGAAAACCGTCCGCGGTTGGGCAGGCATTCGGCTCAGGCAAAAGCAGCCATTCAGCCGGGACGGTGACGGGTGACACATGGTGACACCTGAAAAGGCATCCACCCCATACGCGCACGTACATGTGCACGCACGTGAGGGGAAACCGGAATTTGACGTCACCAAGCGTCACCCGTCACCCGAATAGGAGACTTCCATGCTGATCGAGATCGATAGCGACGTCATCATCAACACGAACCAGATCCAGACCGTGGAGGAGCTGCCCGCCATTTCGACCCGGGGCGGCCGGTCCCGTGTCACGTTCAGCGACGGCCGGACGCTCGTGGTCGGCAGAGGCGTCAGCGCTCTTTCAAAGTTCACTGGTGTTATTTTACCGGCGCCGCCTGGATACCAGGCCATCCGCGCCGTGGACGAAGAGGGCGAGCCGTTCTTTGCGACGACCACTGTCCTGGCCTTCCGCTACGATGGGCTTGATGGCGGGCCCATGGCTCCGATCACGGACGAGGGGCAATTCCCGGATGGCACGAACTGGGCGCTGATCCGCCCTGACGGCACGGTCACGGACTACGACCGGGAGCACGACAGCGTAGATACCTACAAGCGGCGCTTCGCCGAGGAATGCGCTGAGCTTCGCCGAAAGGCGGCGGCGTGACCTGGGGCCCGTTCGTTCCCGGCATAGACGCGGCCGAGCGCAAGGCGCGGCTGCGGTCGCTCCGAGCCCTGGTCAAGGTTCTCGCCGGCCCGCGGGGACACGATGCCAACCTTGCCCTCCTGAGGGCCGAGATCACGGACGGCGATTCCGACGTGCTCCGGGACGCTCATGCCGAGTTCGGGCGGCTCAGCCCATTAGATCGGCGGCGGGTGCTCTCCACCTACCAGGATATCCAGGAAGGATCATTCCAATGCCGAGCGTAGCGCCAGGCGAAAGGTTCTCAGTTCGGTTTCGTATCGGCTGGCGGGCCTTCCGCCAGAAGCTCCATTTGCTCGATCGCGGATCGCAGGGCCCCGAAGGCAATGCCGTTGCCACGAAGATGGGCGACTACAACCCGACGCGTGAAGACTGTTCCGTCACCCCGCCGATCCTGCACCAAGGCTTCCAGTGTGACGCGACCCACGCCGGGGATCACACCGAGAATTGGGGCTCCGTCGAAGTAAATGATCGGGGCCTCGGCAGCGCCGTCCAACGGCAACAAGTCAATGTTTTCCATGTGCTCCTCGGTAGGTCGTGCGCCCGCTCCTCTGACGGCCGCTGGTCCTGCGTAGACCATCAGACAGGACGCATTTGGATGCACGGGGAGTCAACGAATGGCCGGTTCTGACCCGCCGCGTAAAAACGCGGGGAAAACGCGGGGCCGGCCATTCCGCCCGGGCAACCCAGGACGCCCGGCCGGAGCGCGTCATGCGAGCACGATCATGGCCGAGAAGCTCATGGCCGACGACGCGAAGGATATTGTGGAGGCCGTGACGAAAGCCGCGAAGGGCGGCGACATGGTGGCGGCTCGTCTTGTGCTGGAACGCATCTATCCCGTGCGTCGCGGGGCGCCGATCACCTTCACGCTCCCGCCAATCGCGACGGCCGCGGACGTAGATGGCGCCATGTCTGCCATCACTGTCGCTATGGCAGCTGGTGAGATGAGCCCAGACGAGGCTAGCACCGTCGCCGGCGTGATCGAGATC
The DNA here is from genome assembly GCF_964242715.1 of uncultured Enterovirga sp. Taxonomy (NCBI): domain Bacteria; kingdom Pseudomonadati; phylum Pseudomonadota; class Alphaproteobacteria; order Hyphomicrobiales; family Methylobacteriaceae; genus Enterovirga; species uncultured Enterovirga sp. Next base: position 11,235 of record NZ_CAXTAZ010000032.1, on the reverse strand, counting down.
CGCCGCAAGGCCATCGAGACCAGCGACCTCGAGCGCCGCCTGCAGGCGATCGAGGCGAAGCTGCCGAAGGGGAATGACCGATGAACAGGTTCTTTGCGAAGCGCATAGAGGCGCTAGAGCGTGCCGTAAGCGAGACGGGAGAGCGGCGGGTCAACCGCATCCTGCTCACCGGGCCTGACTGCGTTCCCGAGGGCATGGATCTGGACGAGTACCTGAAGTCGATCGGGCATGACGTCCGGGACGGCGACTTCAACATCGTCCGCATCATCGTCGCCTCGCCGCACCGGGATAAGCCGCAGATCACCGCTCCGGCATCTACCCCGGAAAGGGTTGAATACTCGGCTCCAATGCTAGTTCACCCCGAGCCCATTCCTCTGCCTCACCGCCGGGTCACAATCGTCTGAGTCGTGTGTTAGTTATGGGTTCTAAATTCTCGATAGGGGTTGCTTATCGATGAGTTCTGTCTAGACTGAATTTGACCGACGCCTCGGGCGCGTCGGGAGTAGGCTAGGCCTACTCAGGCGGTGCGTCCGCCCTCTGGCCTTTCCGTCACGGTGCGCCCTGACGCGACCATCGCCAAGCCCAGCTCTACCAGAGGACCGACCGTGCCCAACCAGGCCCCAATTATCGCACCTGTTGAGCGAAGCGCCTTTTCGTCCGGAGCGCTCCCGATGTGCGACCTCTCCCAACGAAATCTCAGGTTTCAAGCCGCGGTCCTCCCCATCGTGCCGCATGCTCTCGTGATTGAGAGTGACACCGAATCCGAGCTGCAGGAGGAGCAGGTCGTTGTTCTCGTGTGGGACGAAGCCGGCAACCCCATCGTGTGGGACGAGGCCCGCAATCCCATCGCGTGGGACGAGAAGGCTCAACCGCCTCTCGGCTCAGGCGGACTTGTTTAAGAACACTCCGTGGCCCTACTGCCCAACGCCACGAAGCGAGTTTTTGCGCTTCCGCGCGTCACGAAGCCGGACGCCGCTGACGCCGTTCTGCTGGACCGCGAGGGCGGGACCGTGCGGAGCGTTTTGGCGTCCGATCTCGTCGATCCGTTCGTCGATGCCGCGATTGACGTTCACTCGGCCAGTTCAAGCGCCCACGGGGCAGCAACGGCGAACAGTGCCGCCGGCTTCATGTCGGGCGCGGACAAGGGCAAGCTCGACGGCGTCGCCGCGGGCGCGACCGTCAATTCGACCGACGCGGCCTTGCGGGCTCGGAGCAGTCACACCGGTACGCAGAGCGCCGACACCCTGACCGATGGGACGATCAACAAAGCGTTCCTGGCAACCGAGCGGACCAAGCTCTCCGGGATCGCTGCTGGCGCTACCGCCAATTCTCCCGACGCCACGCTCTTAGCCCGCGGCAGCCACACCGGAACTCAGTCCGCCTCGACGATCACGGGCCTTGCCGCGGTCGCGACCTCGGGCTCGTATCCGGACCTGACCAGCAAGCCGACCCTCGGTGGGGTCGCGGCGCTCAATGTCGGAACGGGCACGGGCACGGTCGCGGCGGGCGACGACAGCCGGATCACAGGGGCCTCGCAGAAGGCCAGCAACCTCTCCGATCTCGCGAGCGCCACCACGGCCAGAACGAACCTCGGACTCGGAACGGCGGCGACCTTCACAACTGCTGGCCTTCCGGTTTCGACGGCGACGCAAACCGCGCTCAATGCGAAGTCGCCAGTCACCAACCCTGTTTTCGCTGGCGAGGCCAACATTTCCGGTGGTGTCGGGACCTTTCGTCTCTTCGGGGGGCGAACGGGCACCGCCAACCGCATGCAGTGGGGCGTTACGGGCGATGCTGAATCGGGTGCGAACGCGGGGTCGAATTTCGCCCTCTACAGGTTCAACGATGCTGGGGTACTTCAAGGCCTTCCGCTTGACGTCAACCGAGCGACTGGACAGACCGCGTTCGAAACGCGGCCGGTGTGGGGGGCCACCCCTTGGGACAGCGTCAACTTCAAGAAGGTTCCTGACCTTCGCGACTATGCCGGCGTGGATCTGACCGGGGTCACGAGTTCGGATGCGGCCTTTGTCCAATTCGTCGACGACAGTCTGCTCGCAGGGGGCGCGATGCCGTTGCCCGCAGGTACCATTCGCGTCACGTCCAACATCGTCCGGACGGGTCTGACGAAGGGGTTTCTTCTTCGGGGTACGCCCGGTCAGACCAAAATCATTGTTGCGGCCCCCCAAGGCAGCACATGGCTGACACTTGAGTTCGCAAATCAGTCCACGCCTTGCGTTATCAAAGACCTTTTCTTGACGTTCGAGACTGTCTCTCTCCCTTTGGGGCGGATTTTCGATATCGGGTATCCCTTTGCTCAAAGTACGGCGGTAGGAACGCCGCTTCTTATTGAAAACCTACAACTCTACAGCTCGCCGGTAGGCGGTGCTGATGTGACGCCGAATACATTTCTTCACGCATTCATGCTGCGCAACACATGGTATCCTACCATGCGAAATGTGAGAGCGTTCGGTATGCCTGCGAGCCGTCCTCTTAACGGCAGTACGTTCATTGCGTGGGACGATCTCGATAGTCGAGTGGGCTCACCCACTTATCGCCAGTATTGCTGTGTCGCCATGAAAATAGAGAACATTCTGGCAACGTATTTCAACCATGTGTATTTGGCAAACGGTTACGTCGAAGGATTGATGTTAAGCAATTCGGAGGCCGTGGCTTGCACAAATGGCTTCATGGTTCACCCTGGTACGGAAACCGGCGGCGTCGCGGAAACTTACCGGGGTCAGGCATTTTGGTTTAGCAACAATCACTGGAATTGCTATGACCGGAACATTTGGCTTTACGAGACTTTGGACTGTCAAATGACAGGACAAGACGTTTACAGGCTACAACCGAACCCAGGCACGCCTGCCGTTGGCGAATGGCGCGGTATCGAGGTCAACGGCGGGAACGGACATTCCTTTACTAATTGCCACATCAGCGGCGCAGGAAATGATGGTGGCACGCGTACTGGCGTGCTTTTCTTAAATGCGGCCGATGGTAAATTCGAGGGTTTGATTCGTTCTTGTGACACGATGGGTTACATCGCGAGTAATTGCGTGAACGTGACCATCGACATGATGGCCCCAACGTCTGGACCCATTGTTAACTTCAACGGGTCGACGTCGGGCAGGATCAAGGTGAATACATGAGAGATTGTCTTCTCATGCCGGATGAGGCGACCATTACGGCCCTGGCCGAGGCGATCACGGCGAAGCGGGTCGGCGCCCTCGAATTCCTCGACCTCGCGGCCGAATTCCTGACGGATGCACGCGCTCGCCTCCGGTATGCGCCTGGGGACACCTCCACGCTGGGCGACGCCCTTGAAATAGCCGAGGCCGCCATGACGGACGGGCGGGCCTCATTCAATGCCATGGTGGCGTTGGGCCGAAACCTGTCCACGCTCGTCACGGCGGAGCCGCCTCGCGCCCCGGTCCAGACGACGACGATAGACCGCCGCCTCGGCGAGCTGGCAGACCGCATCGCCTCCTCGGCCGAGAGGGAGCAGGCCGACCTGGGCGCTTTGGCGGATGTCGTTCGATGCCGGATCCCCGGAACGCCAGACGACGTGGCTCGGCTCTTCGAAAACATCCAGTCCTCACACGCGCTACTTAAAGCGTCCCTCGCGGAAGCCGGCGAGGTCGGCAACTGCGCCGGCTCCGCCTGAAGGATTCAGATATGGCGAACATCGGTGGCCTGGGTGGCCTTGGCGGATTTGACCCCGGAAATTTGTTCGCAGCGTTGGGGCATTCTCTCCTCACGTCCCCTAGCCATGCGCCTCTCTCGGGCTTCCCGGCCGGCATCGCTGCGGCGAATGCTCGAGGCGATCAGGAGAACAAGCGTGGTGCTCTGGCTCTCGCGTTGACACAGTCGGGCGTCCCTCAGGATGTTGCGGCCAAAATTGCCTACAACGACACGGCTGCGGCTCTGTTCATGTCACAGGCGAACAGCGCCAAGCAAATGGCGATGGCTCGGCCCTATCTCGAGCGTTCCGGCATCGAGAACCCTCAGCCGAACGACGACGGGACGCCTGCAGGCCCCGCCGGGTCTGTTCTCGCGCCGCCTGCCGCCGCGCCTCCCGTGCCGCGGCGTATGGGCGGGCTGGGCGGGCTGGGCGGCATCGCGGTCCCGGATACGCCGGCCGTTGTCGCCAGCCCTGACGCCTCGTCCTTCCGGCCGCCTCCGGGTGCCCCTAAGGACCTGTATCGCGACGTCCCGGCCGATTACGGTGGCAACCCTGCCGCGACCGCGCCGGCTCCGTTTCCGCCGGCTCGTCCGGCTGCGCTCGGGGTTCCTGTTCCGGCTCTGCCCGACGATGCTGCGCCGGCCGCCGGCGTTACGGCCAGGACCGATGCGAATGGCTTGCCTATCGGTCAGCTCGCGTCGAACGCGAAGATCCCGCTGGCCGTGCCGAGCCTCGACATCAAGCCGTCCCGGCCGCCGCCGAACGTGGCGCCCGGCACGACGACGATGCGGGTATGGGCTCAGGACGAAATCAGGGAGGCACGTCGTGCTGCCATGGGCGGTCGGATGATGCCCGGCCCGATGGGCGAGGCTATCGCGAAGGATGCCGAGTTCCGGCTGAACCGCGCACTGAAATACCTCGATCCGAGCGAGACCGAGAAGGCGTTGACCTCCATCGGGATCCCGATCGGTTCGCCGGAAGGCAAGGCAATCATCCGCCAGCAGCTCGACAAGCGGCCGGAGACGGTCAAGGTTGCGGAATACGCTTATCCCGGGGACCCCAACCGTCAGCAGCAGGCTGTGCGCGCCGGTATGACGGACAACCGTCCGGAGGTCGTGCGCCTGGGCGAGGCCGCTCAGGATGCACCGGGCTTGGTGAGGTCCGGCATCGATACCGAGGCCGCCCGAAAAGGTGCTGACACGCGGGCCACGTCGCGCGAGCAGGCCTATACGAGGGAGGCCGAGGGAGCGACACAGGGCGCACGGTCCGCAGGCCGGATCATGACCGCCCTCAATGATGCAGAGGCCGCCTTCGACAAAGCCGCGAAGGGTGGCGGGACGGGACCGCTTTCTTCTAGCAAGGTGGCAAGAAGCTTTGATGCAATGTCGCCGGGGTGGCTCGGCAGCGCGCGAACAAACGAAATTGCTCGGCACGACTTCGACAACGCGATCGCGACCGTCCAGAACGCGAAAGCTGCCGTCGATCTCAAAGGCCAGGGCGCGGTCTCCAACTTCGAACGCACCTTGGCTGGTGCTGACCTTCCGTCCCTGCAATCCAGCGATCCCAGCACCTCCAAGAAGGCTTTTGCTCGACTCCGGACCCAGCTCAACAGCGCGCTCGCGCTCGACGCTAAGTACGGCCTCCACAAAGACGAGCGCCTGCCGCCGACCACGGCCACGGGCGCCCCTCTCACGACGATGCCTGACGGCACGACCATTCGGCAGCTCCGCTGATGCCCACCTTCGAACTCACCACGCCTGACGGCCGGGTCTTCGAGGTCAACGCGACCGATCCCGCCACGGCGCACAGGGCTCTGACGCAGACGATCGGCGGCTCGGCTCCGGCGGCAGCGCCGGCCCCGTCTGCTCCGTCTGCCTCGTCAGTGCCGGCCGGGCTGGGTTTCGACGAGGCAACCGGCGCCCGGGCCACTCAGGAGCGGTTCTCGGGCTACAACGGCATCCAGACTGAGACGGGGCCGGATGCGGCGCTCGGGTACGGTCTAACCCGCAAAGCGGACGAGATGCTGGTCGGGCCGGACAGCATCACGAACCGTGCCTCCGCCACGCTCCTGAACGCGGCCGAAATGGTCGGGATGGGGCTGCCTCGGAACATCGGCGCGGGCATTGCCACGGCACTCGGCAACGGTCGTACGTTTCGGCAAAACTTTGACCTCGCGGGCGATCATCTCTCGGCCCTCGGCCGGCAATCGCCTGGTGCGCGGGATTTGGGCGTCGCCGCGGGTGTGGTCGGCAGTCTGGGGCTTCCCGTCGCCAACGTGCTCGGCGGCGCGACCATGGCCCGGCGGGCTGCCAACACGGCTGCGACGGTCGGCGGTTATTCGGGCGTGGCCAGCCTCGCGGAAAGCGGCCTCGACCGTGTTGCGGAGCCCGACACGGTCGCGAAGGCGCTGACGCATGCGGGGGTAGGGGCTGGCATTGGCGGCGTTGCCCATGGAGTGCTCGAAAAGGTCGTGGCTCCAGCTATCGGCAAGTTCCGTGACATGGTCTCGCCCGATCGCGCGAGTGCTGGTACTTCCGCTGCGGCGCTGCCTGACGCATTCCCGAAGGGTGTCTCGCCTGCCATTGCCCGCGAGGCCGAGGCTGGGCAATTCGGGGTCAACCTCACGAAGGGCCAGGCGACGGGCGATTACGCGCAACAGGCCAGTGAGAACATGATGGCGCGGGGTGGGGGCGACACGCCTCCGGGCCAGGCCATGCGCACCTTTTTTCAGGAACAGGAACGGCAGGTCGGGGCCGCAAAGGGCGATATCGGTCGGCAGATTGCCGGTGGGGCCGACCTGGTGGAGCGGCCGTTCGATGCCGGCGCTCGGGTGGGAGAGTTCGCCCGCAATTCTCAGCGTCTCGCCGAAACGGTAGCCGGTGGCGAGGAAGCCGCGGCGGCACGGGCCAGCCAGTGGCTTGCTCCGGCCGATCCGATCAATGCCGCTACCGACGTGGCGGCCGGTGTGCGCGGCCGGGCTGCGGCCGACAAGGCTCGTTATGGCGAGGCCTATGCCGATGTGGCGACCATGCCGGGACGGTTCGAGCCGGGCGTTTTCGACAAGGTCGGGAACGAGGTCCGAGGCGCGATCGGGCGTCGGACGTGTTCGTAGATTCGACCCTGACGCCTGCCGCGCATCGTGCCCTGCAAATGCTGGATGGCATTCCGACCCAGCGCCTCGCTGGCGTTGAGCCTCAGCCCGCCGGTATCCTCGGGAACGCTCCTCGACCGGCCCGGCCGGCCGCTCCTGACGCCGCTGGCGGCGATTCGGGCGGCTCGGCGGCTTTCGCCCCCGCGACCGGACATTCCATCCTGACGCCCTCCGGACAGCGCGTCGGGATCGAGTATCGGCTCGTCGATGCGGGCGGCCTGAAAACCTCGCACACGGCCGACTTCACGCCGAACCCGTCCTATCCGGCCGAGCTGCAGCCTCGGGATCGATCGCGGGCGGCTGCCGAGCGCCAGGTCCAGGAGATCGCGTCTGACCTGAAGCCGGAATGGCTGGGCGCCTCGCCCTCGGCCCGCGAGGGTGCTCCGGTCGTTGGCCCTGACGCTGTGGTCGAAAGCGGCAACGGCCGCGTCATGGGTATTCGCCGGGCCTATGCCGAGGGCGGCGAAAGCGGGAAGCGGTATCGGGATTGGCTCAATGGCCAGGGCTACGACACCGCAGGGATGAAAGAGCCGGTCCTGGTGCGGGCTCGCACGTCCGACCTCTCGGCGCCGGAGCGCGTCGCCTTCACGCAGGAGGCCAACGCCTCAGCTGGTCTCTCCATGGGCGCCGCCGAGAAAGCCGCCTCGGACGCGCAACGCCTCCCGGCCGGCGCCCTCGATCTCTACCAGGGCGGCGATATCGCGGACGTCGGCAATCGCGAGTTCGTCCGGGCCTTCGTCAAATCCATCCCGAAGGGCGAGGAGGGGGCGCTCGTCACGAAGGCGGGCGATCTGTCGATCGAGGGCGAACAGCGCCTCCGCAGCGCCCTCCTGCATCGCGCCTACGGGGATTCGCAGCTCGTCAGCTCGCTGGCCGAGGTCGGCGACGACACCATCAAGGCGTTCGGCCGGGTCCTACAGGACGTCGCGCCAGAGGTGGCGAAGCTCAAACAGTCAATCGCTGGCGGCTACGTGGCGGAGGGGGCCGATCTGTCCAAGCCCCTGCTCGAGGCGGCGCAGCTCGTCCAGGCGGCCCGGCAACGCGGGCTCAAGCTGCCTGAGGCGGTTGCCCAACAGGACGCCTTCTCGCGGATCTCGCCCGAGACCGATGCGGTGCTGCGGCTCGTGTACGGCGAGAATCTGACCGGGCGGGTGAACCGGGACAAGGCCGCATTCGCGATGCACTCGGCGATCGGCGATGCGGGCCAGCAGGTGAACGAGGCCGGGCTGTTTGGTCAGGGTCCGCTCTCGGCGGCGGATATCCTGACCGCGAAAGCGGCGAAAGGGTCGACGGCGGACGCCGCGCTGCCGGTCGGCACTGGCACTCCGGGAGATCCTGTCCGGATGACGGCAGCCGAGTTCCGGGCCATGCAGGCCGGTGGTCCGGCTCCGGCTGGTGCTGCTCCTGCTGCTGCGGCTCCTTCGGGTCGTGCGGCCGTTCCTGAGACGACGTCGGGCGCCCTCGACATGAAGGGCGTCGACCAGGCCCGCAAGCGGCTCGTCTCGGCCTATTCGGCGGCCAAGGCGACCGGCAACGCGACCGACATGCGGGCCGTCTCCTCGATCATCGACGCGTTCGACAATCGCGTCGAAGCGGCCATGGCGGATGGGCTATTCTCCGGCTCGGATGCCGTTCTGGGGCGCCTACGCGAGGCTCGCGGCCTGTTCCGGGACTATCAGCGGACGTATCGCCCTCAGGGTCCCGGCGACGACGTCGGCCGCGCCATGCAACAAATCGTGGATCGGAATGCCCAACCTCAGGAGGTCGCCAATCTCCTGTACGGGACCAGTCTGACCGGGAACACCGGCCGGGCCATGCGGCTCGCCGATCGCCTCAAAGAGGTGCTGCCGCCGGAGCTGTGGGCACAGACCCAGCGGGGCTATCTCGGCCGCATCGTGGGCGACGGCCTCGATCATGGGAAAATCTCCGACAACATTCAGAAGGCCCTCTCCGGCGAGGGGCGCGGGCTTACGTACAAGCTGCTGGGCGATGCTCAGGTCGCGGGTCTCCGTTCGGTTCAGTCCGGATTGCGCACGGCGGCTGCAGCCCGCGAGTCCGTGCCTGATTGGGTGAAGACGCTCGGCAAGGACGACTTTGAGCCAAAGGCCGTCATCGACAACCTGTTCGGCAAGTCCACGCTCACCGGGAACACGGCCTCGATCCAATTCGCGAAGGGCGTTCGGGATGTCGTCGGAGCCGAGAGCGAGACGTGGGCCGCGGTCCGGCAGGCTGGATGGCAGCATCTGGTGGCGAAGCCGGAAGGCGCGACGGCAGATTTCGGCCCTCAGGCTATCGCGAACCGGATCTCCAACTTCCTCGAGAAGGATGGGCGCGGCCTCGCCACGGTGATGTTCTCGGCCGAGGAACGGGCGACCATGAAGGCGTTCGGGAACACGATGCGGACCCTCACGCCTGCGCGGATCGCAGGTGGCTCGGCCTCGCCGAATTCCGACACGGCTCCGATGCTGGTGCGGTCGCTCGAGGCGCTTCGGAAGCACGAAGGCAAGCTCAACATGCTGCTATCCGGACTTGGGTTCGTGAGCGGCGGCCCCGCTGGCGCTGCGGCGGCCTACGGCGTCGCCAGGGGTGCCGGAGCTGTTGCGTCCAGAATTGCCGACCAGCGGGCGCTGGCGAGGGCTGCAGAGGCCGCGGCGGGCGCCCTGCCGCTGCCGCGCCGGCACGGCCCCGTTCCTCTCCTCCCAAGCTGCCGCCGATCGCGGGGCCGCTGGGGCCGCTCCTCGGTCTGGTCGGGGCGAACTAGCCCTGCTTCCAATGACCGTAGAGGATGCGGAATCGGGTCTCCGACCAGAAGACCATTGCGAACAGCAACATGACGAGCGGGAAAACCCACGCATCATTTGTCCGCCTAAACTGCCAGAACAAAGCAACGACCGTAAACACGGTTAGGCCACCAATGACGATTTGGAGAAGGTATGTCAGTGGGTGCCCCTTGAACGCTCGCCTGATCAGCGGATGGAAGGCCAGAAGCGCCACCATCACGGCGAGCCACAGGCTGAACGGCGAGTCGGTGTTCCAATAGTCGAGGGCGGCATATCCGATGGAGCCAACGACGAGGGCTAGCAGCATGCCCTCTAGAACGCGGACGGCCACGAGGCGGCCCTCGGTGGGTTGGTTCTCGATCCGGTCCATACCGGGCGATCATGCCTCAGTGTACCAGCGCCTGTCGATGCGGCGGCCCTGGCTGGCCGACCTCGTCGCACTCGCGGCCCTGTCGTTCCTCGCCTGGATCGTCATTAGATAGGCCAGGGAGGGTGCAGGAGCGCCGTTTTGACCCGTTTGCAGGGCGCCCTGGCTCGGAGGCCTTATGACTGCCCGAGTCACTCGCAAGCAGCATGGCAAGTACCGGATTAAGCGCGCTACGGTGGCGTTCGCGATCGCGTTCATGCCTTCGTCCCTCTCTCGCGCATCCGGACACCTGCACCGCCGCCGTTCTCGGGGATGAACTCAACGCCAGCCTCTTCTAGCGCCCGCTGAACGTCGGCGAGCGTGCGTCCGTACGGCGTCCGCTTGCCCGATTCGTAGTCGGCTAGGGTGGCGACGGACACGCCGGACCGCTTAGCCAAATCGTCCCTGGACCAGCCGAGGCACGCTCGCCCTGCTCGGCACTGATGCGGCAACATCGCTTTTATGTCTGACATCACGTTTTTCCTCTTGCTTTTCCGCAAGCACTATGCAATTTAGCTGACATCAGACGAAAAGACAAGGTTCGCCGGATGTCCTCCTGCCTCAATTCTCTCCGGGCCCCTCGACCCGAGACTGGTCCCACGGACCGCCTCCGCGTTTCCTACGGCGAGATTTTCGCCGCCGTCATGGTCGTAGTCGTCGGCGCTTACGCCGTCGCCTTCGCCTCGATGCTTTGACGGGGAGTCGTATGCGCATCTCCGCCTCCATCGCCCTCCTCGCCCACACGGTTCGCGATGAAAACCGCCTTGCCGCTCTGGTGACTGCCGGCCGCTACATCCGACCCGCCATCATGCACGAAGCCGTCCGGATTGCTCGGCAGCTCGCGCTTCGCTCTGGACTGTCCTGGGGCCGTCGTATGGCGATCGGCCTGCGGACTGCCTGGGGTCGAGCCAAGCAGGAGCGCACTGACCAGGCCCGCGCTGCCGCCGCCCGAAGCCGTCCGGCCATACCAGCGCAGACGCCTCGGTCTCGCCTCGCGCCGAGCCTCGATCGGACCCGCGTCTTCTTCCGCGGCTCCCGCCTTCGCTCTCACGGTTGGTGAGGTTCATGTCCTACGTCAGCCCCCGCCCTCTCGCCCCTGCCGAAGCGTCCGGGATGATCGCCGAACTTGCGGCGCTCCTCGAGCAGGCGTGGCGTCTCGACGGACGCATCCGCGAGCGCGCCCCGGCAGGCCTTCTCGGAACCGTCGCCCCGGCCCTTA
>NZ_CAXTAZ010000031.1:58831-61129 GCF_964242715.1 uncultured Enterovirga sp. | reverse complement strand
GCCAACTACTTCAGAGCCGCTGGATACGAACCGGAGTAAGCTGAAACCGCTCTAGATGATGACGAGCGCGAGCGCTGGCGAGACGGCTACGAGGACGCCTGGGCGGCTTTGCACATGACCCGGGAGACGGTCGAAAGACTCGGCCCGCCGGCGTGCTGATTTCGGAGGACGCAGTCCTGCCGTTCCACGGTCCAGAGCCCGGCCACGAGGCGCAGACGATCTACGACGCCCTGACGAAGCTGCTCAGCCGATAGGGCGCCAAAGTTCGCCAAATCGGCCGGCGCGCTGCGGGCCTTCGGATTGAGGGTGGCGATCGCGGCGCGGTGAGGGCGTGTCGAGGCCGTCGTGTCTGTACGGGGCCAGGACGCGCGGGATCGGAAGTTCCTCACCGAGGTCACGCGGCGGGTTTCGAAGGCGCTCAGGGCGCTTCGAGACGGCGGGTAATGTCCTGGGACGGCCTTGAAGATCGCGAACAGGATGCCGGTGATGAGGTCGAGCCCGCCGGTCACCTCACCTCCGGGGAGGGAGATTGGAGCCCGGGCCGGTTCCCGGCCTGTCGGGTCCCGCCGGCTTCGTCTCGGGCTTCGCGTGCGGCGGCGGTTCAGGTGCTGGCGGTGCGGTTGGGCCGGCCTGCCCGAGGTTCAGTCCGATCCCGAACAGGCGCCAGCGCCCGTCCACCGGCGCGAAGATCATCTCGAAATTGACTTGCAGCGGCACGGACGGAAACAGGCCGGCCATCCGCATCATCCCGCCGGGCGCGGAGGTAGGCAGCACCGTGAGCTGAGGCTCGAGCACGGCGACGCCGGAAAGGTCCAGGTTCTGGGCCCGGAGATTGGCGAAGATCTCGCCCAGCCGGGCGGCGGTGTTGCCGGTCTGGAAGCCCGGCGCGCCGAGGTCGCGCAAAACCGTGTAATTCCCGGTCCGGTTGGCGTGGTCCACCGCGAGCAGGGTCGAGCGGATCAGGATCAGGACGCCGTTGCGGTCGATCTGGACGGGCTGCCCGACCGGAGGCGGCTGGGCAGGGGCTGGCGTCTGCGCGTTGCCTGCCGCCACCGCCGATGCGAACGAGAGCGCGACGAGGCAGGCCCGGAACACGCTCTGGCGGACGGCGGCGGACCCGTCGCGCCGCCGTGATGGGAGAGGACCTACCACGCGAAGGTCAGGCCGGCGCGACCGCCCACCCCGCCGCGGTCGGTCCCGAACCCGACCCCGCCCTGCGCGAAGACGTTGTCGCTGAGCCGAGCCACGCCCGAGACGGCAAAGGCGTTCTCGCCCCGGAACGTGCCCCATCCGCCCGAGAGCGCGTAGTTCTTGCCGGGGGGCAGGATGGCGCCGCCCATCGCCATGGCGATGGCCGTGCCCTCGAAGCCGCGCTTCATGTCGCGACGGAGCTGGATCACGTTGCCCTCTAGGGAGGCGGCGCGGTTCTCGAGCGAGCCGACGCGGCCCTCGAGCGCCGCGACGGTTCCCGGCCCGATCGAGGTTGCCGCGAGATTGCCGTTCGCATCCGTGGTCACGAAGCCGGTCGGGCCGGATTGAGCCGCAAGGCTCGACACGGAGGCGATCCCGGCGAGGGTGTAGGTCTGGCCCGCGGTTCCGATCGCGACCTGGTTCGCCCGGGTCGTGGTGACGCCTGCGCCGAGCGCCACGCTGTCCGCCTGGCCGGCCGTCGCCCCGACGCCGATCGCCGTCGCGTTCCCGCCGGCACTGGCCGAACGGCCGAGCGCCGTGCTGTTGTCGCCGGTCGCCTGCGCGAAGGCCCCGAAGGCCGAGGCCTCGGCTCCCGTCGCGGCGGCGTTGAACCCGACCGCCGTGGTCGGGTCTCCGCTCGCGACCGCTCCCGCGCCGATGGCGGTGGCGCCGAACTGGGTGGCCCGGGCCCCTGTGCCGAGCGCCGTCGTGCTCCCGCCGGAGGCATTCGCGCCGTAGCCGCCCGCAACCGCGTTCGCGCCGCTCGCGCTCGAGGGAGCCGCGCCGCCGCTGTTGTCGGCGCGGAACACGCCGGTCTGCCCGCTTTGAAGGGCCGCGATGCTGGACCGGTTGGTGGCGATGTCGCCGGTATTGGTCGTGGTCTGCGTGTCGAGCACGCCGAGCGCGGAGCCGAGATTGTTGTAGGTCGCGCCCTGCACCAGATAGCTCGGCGCGGTGAGGAGCCCGTTCGCGTCCACGCCCGCACCGCCGCCAAGCGCCGCGGCGGTACGCTGGTTGGTGGTCGCGATGGCCTGCGCGTTCGTCGCGACGGCCTGGTTGGTCGTGAAGAGCTGGCCCCCGTTGACGGCGTCGGTCGACCCTGCCGCA
>NZ_CAXTAZ010000031.1:0-58731 GCF_964242715.1 uncultured Enterovirga sp. | reverse complement strand
CGTTGCCGTTGGTGGTCGCCAGATCATTCTGAAGTGTCGTCACGGTCCCGTTCGTCGTGGCGAGGCCGTTCTGCAATATCGTGATGGTTGCGGCGTTCGTCGCGACGTTCTGGTTGGTCGTGAAGAGCTGGCCCCCATTGACCGCATCGGTGGAGTCCGCGGCCACCGATCCGGCCGCCACGTTGACGAGGCGGCGCTCCGCCCCTGCTCTGCCGAAGGACACGGTGTTGCCCTGGTTGGCGAGCGAGCCCTGCCCGATCGCCACGTCGTTGCCGCCGAGGGCTTCCGCCCCCGTTCCGATCGCGACGCTGTTCGGCCCGGCCCCTCGCGCGCCGAACCCGACCGCAAGTGCGTTCGCCGCCCCTGCCACCGGTGCGACGAAGCCCCCCGTGTTGTTGGCTGCGACCGGGATGTTGGCCACGGAGGTCGAGACCGCATTCAGTTGGGCGACGTTGACGGCATCCGTCCCGGCCGCGCCGGAGGACACGTTGGTGATCCTGCGCTCTCCGCCTGCCATCCCGACCGAGACGGTGTTGGCCTGGTTCGCCAAGGACCCCTGGCCGAGAGCCACGGAGCCCTGCGCGGTGACCCTCGCGCCCTGGCCCAGGGCCGTGCCACCAGCGATGTTGGCCTCGGCGCCGTCCCCGAGCGCGGTCGCATTGGCCTGGCCGGCCCCGCCGGCGCCGGCCTGAGCATTCTGCCCGATCGCGACCGTGCCGGCATTCGGGACGAAGACGCTCGTGAACGTGCCGCCCGCTGCAGCGTTGTAGCCGACCGCGATGCTGTTCGCCCCGAAGGCCTGGGCATTGAGCCCCACCGCGGTCGATTGCGCGGCGTCCGCGACCCCGCCGAAGGCGACCGCCGAATCCGAGCGGGCCGCCGACGTTGCTCCGACCGCGAGGGAGTAGAGGCCGTTGGCCTGAGACCCGAAGCCGACCGCGAGCGAGTTGGCGCCTGTCGCGATCGGGGCCAGGAATCCGCTCGCGTTATTGGCTGCGATGGGCACGTTCGCGAACAGCGCCCCGACCTCGTTCAGCTGGCCGACCGTCGCCACGTCGGAAGAAGCCGAACCGGCCGCCACGCCGGTGATCTGGCGGTTGCCGATGGCCACCTCGCCGGCGGATGTCTGCGGGGTGGTCAGAAATGGCGCGGTGTAGCCTGTCTGGGAGCCGCGGGACGCGACCGAACCCTGGCCGAGCGCCACGTTCGCGCCGGAACGGCCCGCGGCGATGCTGGCGCCCTGGCCGAGCACGGCCGAGTTGGCATTGCCGTTGTCGACCGCGTCCCGGCCGACGACCGTGCTGCCGGAGCCGGTCGCCAGCGCCCCATTGCCGAGCGCCGTCGCCGACGCCTGCGTGGCCGTGGCACCGAAGCCCACGGCGAGCGCGTCCGTCGCCGAGGCGACCGGAGCGGGACGCGCGTTCGCGTTGTTCGTCGCGATCGGGATGTTGGAAACGCTTGTCGAGACCGCGTTGAGCTGATCGAGGTTGACGGCGTCCGTGCCAGCCGTGCCCGGCGCCACGTTGCCGAGCGTCACCGAAGTGCCGGTGCCGACGAGGTTCAGCGCGTTCGACGGCGTGCCGGGCGTCGCGAATTGCAGCGGCCCGGCCCCGCCATTCGCGAGCGCCTGGATACCGGGCACGACGCTCGTGAAGGTGGTGGCCGAGCCATTCAGCGTGTAGGAGAAACCCGTCACGCCGGTGGCCGGCGCATAGCCGGCACCTCCGCCGATCGCCGCCGCGGTCGTAGTCCCGAGCGTGGCCAGGTTCGTCGCGTTGGTGCCCACGCCGATGTTGAGGGCGCCGACCGCGCTCCCGACGTTGTTGAAGGTGCTGCTTCCGACCGTGTAGCTCGGCGCCGTGAACCCGCCCGTCGTCGGGCTGAACGCGGCGCCCCCGCCGAGCGCCGTCGCGAGATTGCCGCCGACATTCGTCAGCTGACGCACGTTGACCGCGTCCGTCGCCTGCGTGCCACCCGCGACGTTGGTGATCTGACGCTCGGCCCCCGCCGCCCCGATCGACAACGCGCCGGCCGTAGACGCCACGGCCGTTTGCGAGAACAGCTCGGCCGAGCCGCTCAGGCCGGCTCGGCCCGCCGCGGAACCCTGACCCAACGCCACGCCACCCGCCGCCGTCACGGTCGCACTCTGCCCGAGTGCCGTTCCGTCCTGAACGTTCGCGAGCGCGCCTTCGCCGAGCGCCACGCTCGACAACCCGGACGCGCCGCTGCTCCGGCCGATCGCCACGCTGGCTTCGCCGCTTGCCCTTGCGGTGTTGCCGATCGCGACCGCCGAGGTGTTGGTCGCCTGGCTCGACACGCCGAGTGCGGTGCTCGCGTTGCCGCTCGCCTGGCTGGCCTGACCGAATGCGGATGAAGAGGTGTTGGAGGCGAAGCTGTTCGGGCCGACCGCGGTGCTGTTCAGCGCTGTCGCCTGGCTGCTCTGCCCGATCGAGATCGCATTCGCGCCCGTGACGGCGATGCCGTTGCCGATTGCGACAGCGTTGCTCGCATTGACGGTGTTGCTGTTCCCGAGCATTGCGGCGCCGGTGGACGTTGCCGTGCTGCCGACCGTGTTGCTGTTGCCGACGACGCTGGAATTGGCGGCGCTGAACGGGCTCGCCCCGTTGGCGACGCCATTGCCCGAGCCGAAAACGTTGACGTTGTTGCCATAGCCGGCCGTGTTCGTGCCGTTGACCGTGTTGTTGTCCCCGACCACGAAACTGGTGCTGCCGTTGACGACGTTCGGGTCGCCGAACGCGTAGCTGCCGGCGCCGTTCACCGTGTTGCCGGTGCCGAAGGCGCCGCTATTCGCGCCCGTGACGCTGTTGTTGAAGCCGACCGCGACACTGTTGGCGCTGCTGCCGTTGATGCGCGACTGGTTGCCGATGGCCACGCCGTTCGCAGATGTCGCGGCCACGAAGGCCGCGCTGCCGGCCCCGCTGGCGGCGTTGCTTCCGATCGCGATCGCGTTGGCGGCGCCGGCATTGGCATTGGTCCCGATCGCCGTGGCATCGGAGGCATTCGCCGACGCGGACGCGCCGAGCGACGTCCCCCGTTGAGCATTGGCGCTGGCACTGGCGCCGATAGCGGTCGCGTTGTCCTGTCCGGCGGCGCCGGAGCCGGCCTGGGAGCCTGCGCCGATCGCCGTGGCATTGATGTTCTGGAAGGGGCTGGCTCCGCGGGTTGCCCCGACGAGGGCTCCCGCTCCGCCGGCGGCCGCAAAGCCGCCGAGAGCCGTCGCGCCGTTCGCTTGGGATTGCGAGTAGATGCCGATCGCGGTGGTAAAGGTCGCGCCCGAATACGCACCGGCTCCGATCGAGCTCGCGCCGTCGCCGAGCGCCAGCGCCGTGTCGCCGAAGGCCGACGCCGGATAGGCCGAGGAATTGGGCGCGTTCGCCACCGAATTGGTGCCACAGGCGAAGTCGAACGGGCCGACGGCGTTGGCGGCCCCGTTGCCGCCGGCGGTGAACTGGCATGTCGGCCCGGCCATCGCGGGGGCCGGTGCGATCGCGACGAGAAGCGCTCCGAGAGCCGCCGCGCCGCCAAGCCGGCCGAGCTGCCGCTGCCGGCCCATGCCGACCAACCGGAAGGCGAGCCGCAGCACGGCGAACAGGCGCCGGCCCGACAGGCGGCCTGCTCTCCGGCCGAGACCCGCCTCAGCCGCGTCGGCTTGGTTGCTGCAACCCGACGCTCTCAGCTCGAACATGGACGCACCCTGCAATGGGCGCGACAATGCCGACACTGCCAATCTCTGCAAATGCTAACAGATAGTTAAGGCCGACCGTAGCGACGAATCCGGACGAATCCGGGTGCTCCGTGGCCTGTGCGCCACAGCGGCGCCAGACCCTTACAGGTCAGTCCGTGAACCGCCGTGGCAATGCCTGTACTCTTGCCCGAGCCGCAGGGGCAGGGCTCGTTCCGGCCGATATGGCCCCAGCAGACGATGGCCGCTTCCGACCGACGCGCTCCGAGTCGTGGCGAGGGGCGTGCGACAGGATCCCCTGGTGGGGAAAGCAACTTGATCGAGCCGCAAGGTAGCCGCGCCTACACAACTGGTGGAGGCTCCTTGTCTTCCGGCGTGACCATCACCGCCAAAGGCCATGCGATCACCAGAGCCAGAAAAAACATTGCGAGAAACACCCCCAGGCTCCAGCTCGGGTAATATGATTCGAACTGGCGACCTAAGAAATAGGCTATGATCTCGCCCACGATCGCAAACACTACATAGGCGGAGAGTACAACGACGCCGCTGTGCATAACCGGTATCCTGTTCTTGCTGTGATGGGTCGGGGAATTGCGCGCATCTACTTGATGCTGCTGCTACGGTCATTTGCAGCGGGTGTTTGCGCCGCAGACGCGCCACGTGGCGACGTGTCGTCGGTTTCTGCGGGTTCGGGAGACGCTGGAACCAGCGCCACCGTGGCGGACCGGGCGGTAGGGAACCGGGACTTCGCCTCGGCTACGAGCCGATCGGCTGAGAGGTACAAATTCAACCACACGGACGCGATTAGGGCGGACAGAATCAGGGCGTCGAAGTGGAACATGGCCACCTCCTCGGTTGATCAGGATTTCGGATGTGAGCTGGCGCAGACACGCGTCTGCAATCAGGCTCGACTCTCGGCGGGGCGACGTCGCGCAAGCAGGTAGCCGAGCCCGACCACAAAGATCGCGGCCACGATCGCGGCCGGGATCTCGGCACGATGCGTGATATCGAGGCCGACGCGGCTGACGACGGCTGGATCGGTCACGATCATCTCGCCCGCGATCCAGCCGAGGAGCGCAGCCCCTGCCCAAACGAGAATCGGGAAGCGCTCGAGCAGTGAGATGATGATCGACGCGCCTGCGACGATCAGAGGGATCGAGATCGCGAGCCCCAGGATCAGGAGGAAGGTCGAATCCTTCGCGACTGCCGCGATCGCCAGCACGTTGTCGAGGCTCATCACGGCATCGGCGATCGCGACCGTCTTCACGGCCTGCCAGAGCTTGTCAGAAACCCTGACCCCTGATTCGTCCTCCTCCTCGCCCGTCACCAACTTCACAGCCACCCAGAGGAGCAGCAGGCCACCCGCGATCTTGAGATAGGGCGTGGCCAGCAGGGTCGCGATCAGAAGCGTGAAAACGATCCTGAGGACGATGGCGACGCCCGCCCCGAGGATCATACCCATTCGCTGCTTGTCGGGCGGCAAGCCGCGGCAGGCCATCGCGATGACGACCGCATTGTCACCAGACAAAATGATGTTGACCCAGACGATCTCCAGGATCTTCAGGGCATCAGGTCCGAACGTTTCCATGACGACGTACTCCTCGCTTGCGCGCCGAAGACCGGCCCGCGCGTGCAGGATCAAAATTGAGGGATGACACGACGAAGCCAGCGCTATGCCTCAGGTTGAGGGCGCGGGCTGATGCGACTGGACGTGGCGAGAAACGGGCAGGTGGCCGGGGCTACCTGGGACGACGAACCTTCACGGTCCGTGCCAGCCGCAAGGGCGGCGGCGGTCCAGCGGTGCTAGTTTAAGCGGTGGTCGGAGGGCCGGTCGCGAGGTGGGCACGGGTGGACTGGTGGAGCCGCGCCCAGGCAGCCGCGCTGCTCCGGGATATCCGCTCCGGCCGAACAGTTGCGGTATGGGGCTGGGCGCTACAACCGTCGTCGTCGTCGGGATCGTCCGCCAGGTCTGCGCCGAACTGCGCGAACTTGGGGTTGCGGACCGGCGCCTGTCGAAAAGTTGCCGTATCGCTGGCTGCAGACCGAACAGCGTACGAGGCGACACCGCGCTCGCTCGCGCGACCATCCGGAATAGGTCCGGACAGCCAGATCGTGGCGATCGCGAGAAAAGCTATGCGAATGAGGCCGAGCGTCGTGCCCACGTATCCTGTCGCCAACGAGCCGAGGTTGCACATGACCATCAGGCCGGAGGACGGTCAAGGGTGGCTCAGGCGTCCAATCCGAATCCGTGTCGGTGCCGATCTCACTGTCCGCCAGCAGATCGGGCCTTCATGCTAAAGGCGCCAACGGCGGATCAATGCCTGGGACGGGAAGCAGGAATGGCAGTGAGGCCTGGAGCGTAGCACGATGGCCGGCAAGCAACTGAGATGGCGTCGCAACGGGCTGATCTGGATTGCGATCTACACCGCCACACTATGGCTCGTAGTCGGAATCCGGACTTGCGACGCGGCGATCATGCAGCCGTGATTTGCTGCGCCGGTTGTCCCTGAGGCGGAGCTATCGGACCGTTGCGGGCCGCCGAAACAGGCGATTACGAGCGGCCTAAGCCCGTCGCGGTCAGGAGCGAGTTCAACCTGCCTCGGTCAAGGCGCCCGCGCTGGCCGTGACCCTCTGCGGGTGCCGATGCGGACGTGTTCTTCATCCGCAAGAGGCGATCCAGCCCGCCTGGGTCGAGGAAACCGGATGCGTTCCAGGCCGCGAGGACGGCCAGCATCCCGACCATCCCACACGCAAGCGCTGCTCTGGTCCCGAACCTGACGGCGCCGCGCCGGGTCAGCTCGGGCCTGAGTGCCCTGGCAGCCGAGCGCCACCCGGACGAACGCCGTTCAGGCTCTGCAGCCGGTTTCGATGGGTGCTTTTTTCGAGGCTGGGACATGCTGACACGCTGAGGCCGGAGCCGTTAGCACGGAGCTAACGAGCTTTCTACCTCGGAAGGAGCCGCGCTGAGGCGCTGACGCATGACCGACACTTGACTCGCCTGCGCTCGCGAGAACAAAAAGGGAACAAAACGTGCGATGCGCGTGGCGGGCGGGCGAGCCCCGACGGCGGGGCTCGCCCGCCCGAGCAGTAGGAGACAGGATGCGGCGTGCTGAAGCGGACGTGAGCGATGGTTAGCTTGCCTCGACGGCACATGGATCCGGCGGAAGCTCAGGCTTTCGTCCAGGTGATCGAGCGGCACCGGAGCGAGCTGGTCCGTTTCCACATGCAGCTCCCGCTCAAGTCGCCGGCCCGGGCAGCGATTAAAACGCTCATGGATCAGCAAGCAGAGATCGTCACCCTGATCACCGGCCATCGGGATCACTTCAGGCTCAAGCCGCACACGGACAGGGACTGAGACGCGCGCCCGGCAGACGGTTCGCCAAGCCTCGGCCAGGCAGCGCCTGAACGCAGTCTCTTCTATGCTCGTTTGTGCGCGAGCAACACGGGCGCCAGGGGGAGAGGTCGGGTGCCCCGCTGAACGTGCTAAGGTCGATTGTCCTCAGTGCGGCGGTCTCGGTGTGCTGGTCGTTCGAGCCACCTGCTGGGACAACAGCGAGCCCCGGAGAAAAGGGCGTCCGCCGTGGGGTCCGCAGAAAGCACCAGCCAAGTCTCAGGGCAGCTAGGTCATTGACAAAATGGCGCGCCCGAAAGGATTCGAACCTCTGACCCCCAGATTCGTAGTCTGGTGCTCTATCCAGCTGAGCTACGGGCGCGGATCGCGCCGGACGTGGTCCCGTGCGCGAGCCGGGGAGATAGAACGCCGGACCGAGCTTGGCAACCCGTCGCCCGCGGCCCGCGATGTGAGACGGCTGGTCTGGCGACGCCAAGCGGCTGAAACTCCCGATCGTTCGCCGGCGACCCGTGCCAGACGGGGCTGGGCCGCGACCCCGCCGATCCAGCCGTTGGCACGGGGCGGCTCCTTTGGTAGAGCCGGGCCCGAGCCGCTCGAGACCGCCGCCGAGGAGAGCGGGCTCGGGCGCGAGCGGCAGGACCGAGCCGTCATCTTCGACCTGGAGCCGCCGTGAGGTCCTCAACCGTCACCGTGCTCAGCGCTGACGATCAGCGCAGGGCGCCATATTCCCTGGCCTGGAAGGATCTCGCGACCGGTTTCCGCAGGGTCGAGCTGTGGGGGTCGATGGGATGGTTCGACATCCGCCAGCGCTACAGCCGCTCCGTGATCGGCCCCTTCTGGATCACGCTCAGCCTGGCGGGCTTCGTGCTCGCGCTCGGCACCACCTACGCCACCCTGTTCCGCCAGCCGATCCTCGACTTCCTGCCCTATGTCACGATCGGGATCGTGATCTGGACCTTCATCGCGGTGGCGCTCAGCGAAGGCTGCAACGTCTTCTCGGCGGCCGAAGTCGCCGTGAAACAGATGCCTGCACCGCTGAGCGTCCACGTTTATCGGGTCGTCTGGCGAGGGCTCATCGTGCTGGCTCACAACGCCGTCATCGTCGTCATCGCGCTTCTCGCGAAGCCGCTCGAGCTCGTGTTCGGCCTGCTGCCCGCTCTCGCGGGCGTTGCCGTCATCGCGCTGAACGCGGTCGCGGTGTCGCTCGCGCTCGGGACCCTCGGGGCGCGGTTCCGCGATCTTCCGCCGTTGATGACGAACATCATCGCGCTCCTGTTCTTCGTCACCCCGATCCTGTGGCGCGTCGAAAATCTGGGCGATCGCGCCTGGATTGCCTTGGTCAACCCGATCTACCACTTCGTCGAACTCGTCAGGGCGCCGCTCCTGGGCGGGCACGTGGCACCCATGACGTGGCTGGTCGTCCTGGCCGTGACGGCCGTCAACCTGGCTGCCGCCTTCCTGCTGTATGCCCGGTTCCGCTCCCGCATCCCCTATTGGCTGTGAGGAGCGTCGCTTGAGCGCGATCAGCGTCGAGAAGGTCAGTGTCAGCTTCCCGCTCTACGGCGGGTCGGCGCGTTCGCTGAAGAACCGCCTCGTCATGAGCGCCACGGGCGGGCGCATCGGGGCGGACGCCCGCTCCCGCACCGTGGTCGAGGCGCTGAACGACATTTCCCTCGACATCGCCCATGGCGAGAGGGTGGCGCTCGTTGGACATAACGGCGCCGGCAAGACGACGCTGCTCCGCGTGCTGTCCGGCATCTATCCGCCGCTCACGGGTCGTATCAGGGTCGAGGGCCGCGTGGCGCCGATCTTCGACATCGGGCTCGGCATGGATCCCGACGCGACCGGCTACGACAATATCCGCATCCGCGGCCTCTATCTCGGCCTGACCCGCCGCGAAGTCGAGGCGAAGATCGACGAGATCGCCGACTTCACCGAACTCGGTCCCTTCCTCGACATGCCGATGCGGACCTATTCGGCCGGAATGCAGACGCGCCTCTCCTTCGCGGTCTCGACCAGCGTCGATCCCGAGATCCTCCTTCTCGACGAGGGGATCGGGGCCGGCGACGCGAAATTCCTGGAACGGGCGAACGAGCGCCTGCGGCGCTTCGTCGAGCGGTCCGGCATCCTGGTCCTGGCATCCCACGATGCGGGCCTTCTCGCGCGATTATGCACCCGGGCGATCCGGCTCGACCACGGCCGGATCATCGACGACGGTCCCTTCGACGACGTCATGCTGCGTTTCGCGGCGCCGTCTTGATGATGGCCGCCGTGCCGGAGGTCGAACGGCCGCAGCCGACGCCGGTCCGCATGGGCTTCGCGCTCGACTAGGCTAGGCCATGGCATTCGACACGAAGGCATTCCGTCAGGCGCTCTCGCAATTCGCGACCGGGGTCGCCGTGATCACGGCGCGCGGGCCGAGTGACGAGGCGATCGGGCTCACGATGAGCTCCTTCAACTCGGTCTCGCTCGATCCGCCGCTGGTGCTGTTCAGCGTCGACCGGCGCGCGATGAGCCTCGAGCCGATGCTGGCCGCGAGGGGTTACGCCGTGAACATCCTATCCCGCTCGCAGGAGGAGCTGGCGAACGGCTTCGCGAAATCCCTGAGCGACAAATGGGCCGACGTCTCCCATTCGCTGGGCCATGCCGAGGCTCCGCTGCTGCACGGGGCGCTCGCCCATTTCGAATGCGAACCCTACGCTCACCACGACGGCGGAGACCACGTGGTCTTCATCGGACGGGTGGTGCGGTTCTCGGCCCGGAGCGGCGAGGAGCCGCTCGTCTTCTTCCGGGGCACATATCGCGGCCTGACATCGGGCGACGAAGTCGAGCCGGACTGGCCGCCGCTGCTCCCCTCGTAAGGCAGTGGGCGCCCGGCCTCACGCGTAGCCGAGCGTCCTGTCCGTCTCACTCTCGGCCGCGGGCCGGTCCGCCGGCTCGCCGAACCCGCCGCCGCCCGAGGTTTCGAGCCGGATGATGTCGCCGCGCCGGAGGCGGAGGTTGCCGATCTTGGAGGGCAGTGCCTCCGCCCGGCCCCCCTCGGCCCGGATCAGCGTTAGGCGTCCGGCCGAGCCCGGGCCGCCGCCGGCGAGACCGAAGGGCCGGTGCTTGAAGCGGTCGAGATTGGCCGTGAACACGGCCTCCGGGCAATCGACCCGCCATTCGCGGGCGAGGCCGAGCCCGCCCCGGAAGCGGCCCGATCCGCCCGTCCCGGGCAGGAGTTCGTAGCGGGCGATCGACAGCGGCAGCTCGCTCTCGATCATCTCGACCGGGATGTTGGCGTTGTTGTGCATGCCGCAGGAATAGGCGTTCGGCCCGTCCTGCTCGGGATGGGCGCCGCCGCCACCGACCTCGATCTCGACCAGGACCGAGCGCTCGCCCGCCTCGCCGATCGTCTGGAAGGCGCAGACATAGCTGACGCCGTAATAGGCGGCCGGGACCCGGTCCGGCACGGCCTGGTGCAGGGCGCCGAGGATCGTCGTCGCGAGCCGGTGCGTCACGGTGATCCGGTTCGCGACCGGGGCCGGGTGGCGGGCATTCACGATCGAGCCTTCGGGCGCGATCACGGTGACGGGCCGGTAGCAGCCGGCATTGGCCGGGATCGGCTCGTCCGAGACGGCCATCACGGCGTAGGAAACGGCCGAGCCCGAGGAGGCGAGCGTCGCGTTGATCGGCCCGAGCGCCTGCGGGCCCGAGCCCGAGAGGTCGACGACCATCTCCTCGCCCCGGACCTCGACCGAGGCGTGGATGCGGATCGACTGGTCGACGAGGCCGTCATCGTCGATCAGGTCCTCGAAGCTGTAGGTTCCGTCCGGGATGCGGCCGATCATGGCCCGCATCGCACGCTCCGAGGCATCGAGGATCTGGGCGGAGGCCGCGACGATCGTGGGTGCGCCGTAACGGGCGGCGAGTTTCCGCAGGTTGCTCTCGCCCATGCTGAGCGAGGCGATCTGCGCCTGGAGGTCGCCCCACATCATGTCCGGCCGACGGACATTCTGGCGCATCATCGCCAGAACCTCGTCGTTCAGCACGCCCTGCCGGTAAAGCTTCAGCGGCGGGATCCGGAGGCCTTCCTGGAACACCTCGGTCGCGGTCGCGCCGTAGCTGCCGGCCGAGATGCCGCCCATGTCGAGATGGTGGCAGAGCGTGCCGACGATCGCGATCCGCCGGCCCTCCGCGAAGACCGGCCGGAAGGCCAGGATGTCGGGGATGTGCTGGCCGCCGCAATAGGGGTCGTTCGTGATGACGACGTCGCCCTCGTCCCAGCCGTCGAGCGGCAGGAACTGGCCCGCGACCGCGAGCAGGCCGGCGCTCATCGAGTTGAGATGCTGCGGGATGCGGGCGGATTGGGCGACGTTGTAGCCGTCCCGGTCGAAGACCGCCGTGGAATAGTCGAGGAGCTCCCGGACGATGGTCGAGCGGCTCGTCCGCCAGACCGTCACGTCCATCTCGGCCGCTGCCGCCGTGAAGGCGTTGCGCAAGATCTCGAGTTCGATCGGTCCGAGCGTCACCGGCTGAGTCATGATCCTGCCTCCGGGCGGGCCTGGCTTCGGCGGGCGACGAGGTCGCCGCCCTCGGCCGGGGCGCAGGTCCAACCGTCGGCGAGGAAGACGGTCGTGTAATCCTCCTCGATCAGGGCCGGGCCGGCGGTCGGCCCGGTCAACTCGGCGCGGTGCAGCACGGCGATCTCGCGCCAGGCGCCGCCGAGGAAGACCGGGCGGCCCGACCGGCCGCGCTCGCCGGCGAGGTCCGGCGGCCGCATGCCCTGTGCCGGCGGCAGGCGCCCGATCGCCGTCACCCGCAGGGTCACGATCTCCACCGGATCGCCCGGATTGGCGTAGGAGAAGCGCTGGCGGTGCAGGGCGTGGAAGCCGTCCACGAGCCGCGCCAGCGCCTCCGGTTCGGCCGCCGCATCCGGCCAGGGCACGACGAGTTCGAAGGCCTGCCCGTGATAGCGCAGGTCGGCCGAGACGAGGAGGTCGCGGCTCGCTTCGGGAACGCCGTCCTGTTCGAGGAGGCTCGCGCCGTCCCGCCGCAACCCGGCGAGGGCGCGGCCGAGATCGGGCAGGATGTCGGGCCCGGCCCGGAGCACCCGGCTCGCCGCGAGGTCGTGGACGATGTCGGAATGGAGGATGCCGCTCGCCGAGAAGGTGCTGGCATCGGCCGGGAAGACCACCTGGTCGATCCCGAGCTCCTCGGCGACCGGGATGGCGTGCAGGCCGCCGGCGCCGCCGAAGGAAAGCAGGCTGAAGGCGCGCGGATCGAGCCCCTTCTCGAACAGGCTGAGCCGGATTGCGGAAGCGAGACTGGCATTGGTGAGCGTGAGGAGCCCCTCCGCCGCTTCGGCCATGCCGAGCCCGAGCGGGGTCGCGACTTGGGTCTCGATCGCCGTCCGGGCACCGTCGAGATCGAGGGCGAGCGCGCCGCCGAGAAAGAATTCCGGGTCGAGCCGGCCGAGGACCAGATTCGCGTCGGTGACGGTCGGCAGCGTGCCGCCCCGGCCGTAGCAGACGGATCCCGGCCGGGCGCCGGCGCTGCGCGGCCCGACGGTGAGCCGGCCGCCGGCATCGACGGAGGCGATCGAGCCGCCGCCGGCCCCGATCGTCCGGATCTCGATCATCGGCAGGCGGACCGGTAGGCCGTCGATCTCGCCCTGCGTCATCGACGTGACCCCGCCCTCCTGGACGACGCAGACGTCGAAGCTCGTCCCGCCCATGTCGACGCCGACGAGGTTCGGCAGCCCGAGCCGGGCGGAGGCGCGCTGCGCCGCCAGCGCCCCGCCGCTTGGTCCGGAGAGGAGGAGCCGGACCGGCTGTTCGCTCGCGACCTGGGGCGAGCAGACGCCGCCGTTCGACTGGACGAGGAGGAGACGCGCCGCGAGCCCGCGCTCCGCCATCCGGGCCGTGAGCCGGTCGAGATAGGAGCGCACGATCGGCACGAGGAGCGCGTTCAGCACCACGGTCGAGGTGCGCTCGTATTCGCGGATCTCGGGGCTGACATCGGTCGAGATCGAGATCGGCAGGTCCGGGAAGGCTCGGACGAGCGCGTTCCGCAAGGCGCGTTCATGGGCCGGGTTGACGTTCGCGTTAAGGAGTGAGACCGCGACCGTCTCCGGCGCGTGCTGCCGGACGGCGGCGACGACCGCCTCTATCGCCGCCCCATCGAGCGACCGCTCGACCGAGCCGTCGGCCCGCACGCGCTCAGACACCGGCAGCCTCCGGTCGCGCGGGATCAGCGCTGGCTCGCGCTTCGGCTTCAGCCCGTAGATGTCGCGCCGCACATGCCGGCTGATCTCGAGCACGTCGGTGAAGCCCTCGGTCGTGAGGAGGAGGCCGCGGGCGAGCTTCCGCTCGAGAACCGCGTTCGTCGCGATGGTGGTCCCGTGCAGGAGGAGGCGGATGTCCGACAGTGCGAAGCCGAAGCGCCGCGCGGCCTCGTCGATCCCGGTCATCAGCCCGACCGAGGGGTCTTCGGGCGTCGTCGGTGTCTTCAGGCTGTGGAGCTGGCCCGTGGTCTCGTCCAGGAATTGCAGGTCCGTGAACGTGCCGCCGATATCGATCCCGATCCGTACGCTGCCTGCCACGCCGACCCCAACCTTGCTGCCGGCCTCACCTTAGGGACGGCCTTCCCGGCGGTGCAAGGAACATGCGCGCCCTGATGTCGGGGCAGCCATGCTCCTCTCGTTTCGCCTCGGCCTTGACGCGGGCCCGGCCCGCTCCGCACGATCCCGGCTCGACCCCCGAGCGTGGAGACCCTGGTGCCCGTCTGCGATCCCGTGACGCTGGAGATCATCCGGGGCGCCATCCGGGCAGCCCAGGCCGAGATGGAGGCTTTGCTCGAGCGTACCGCCATTTCGGCCTTCATCCGGGAGAAGAAGGACTTCTACACCGCGCTCTTCGACGCGGGAGGGGCCATGGCGGTGGGCTCGAACGTGCCTATCTTCGGCGACGTGACGGGGCCCGTCCTGAAGCATTTCCCGCTCGCCGAGATGCAGGACGGCGACGTCTACTGGTACAACGACTGCTACGGCTCGAACGGCGCGGTCTCGCATTCCAACGACCAGGTCTTCCTCGCGCCCGTCTTCCATGACGGGCAGCTCAGCGCCTTCGTAATGAGCTGGGCGCATTTCTCCGATATCGGCGGGCTCAGGCCGGGCTCCATCTCGTCGGACGCGGCCGACATTTTCCAGGAAGGCATCATCGTGCCGCCGACCCGCCTCGTCGAGGAGGGGCGCACGAACCAGGCGGCGCTCGAGATCTTCTACCGCAACTCGCGCTACCCGGATCAGAACCGGGGCGACACGCGCGCCCTGATGGCGAGCGTCGAACTCGGGCGGCGCCGCATGGCGGAGATCCTCGCGCGGTTCGGCGGGGAGGTCGTCGCGGATGCGCTGGCCCAGCTCCTCGCCCGGACGGAGGCGCTCGTGCGCCGGCGCCTCGCCGAAACCTTCCCGGTCGGAACCGTGTCTTTCGAGGATGCGATCGACGCCGACGGCCACGGCAACGGCCCCTTCCGCATCCGCCTCGACCTGACCCGGACCGAGGACGATCGCTTCATCCTCGACACGACCCGCACCGACGACCAGGCGCCCGGTCCCGTGAACTTCCTGATGAATCCCGACGTGCCCGGGATGGCGCTCGGCCTCTTCTTCCTAGGCGGAGATCCGGGTCAGGTCTGCAACGCCGGCGGTCCGCGCTCGCTGGACGAGGTGCGGGTGCGGGAGGGCTCGCTTCTCGCCCCCCGCTTCCCGGCGCCGCTCGGCATGCGGGGCCTCACCATGATGCGGCTGCTGGCGGCGCTGAACGGGCTCGTAAACCAGGGAGGCGGCGGCGCGCCTGCGTCGCATTCGGCCTATGTGATCATCATGTTCCGCGGCAAGGCAGCGGGAAAGCCCTTCCTCCTCTCGGACGGGGTCGGGGTCGGCTACGGCGCCCGACCTGCGGCCGACGGGATCGATGCCGTCTATTTCGTCGCGCAGGAGAATTACCCGGTCGAGTTCCTGGAACTCGGCTACCCGATGCGGATCCTGAGCTACGGCATCAACCGCGACTCCGGCGGCGCCGGACGCTGGCGCGGCGGCATCGGCCTCGTCCGCGAATACGAATTCCTGGGCGACGAGGCGATCCTCTCCATGCGCATCGACAGCGTCGACAATCCGACCTGGGGCGTCGGCGGCGCCCTGTCGGGCGGGGCAGGGCGCGCCGTGATCAACCCGGGCCGGCCGGACGAGCGCGTGCTGCGGCCCCTCTCGGACGGAAACCGTCTCCGCCGCGGCGACATCCTGCGGCTCGAGACCGGAGGAGGTGGCGGCTACGGCCCGCCGCGCGACAGGCCGGCCGAGCAGGTGCTGGCGGATGTGCTCGACGGCTTCACGTCGCGCGAGGCGGCGCGCGATCGCTACGGCGTCGTGCTCGACGGCGACCGGCTCGACATGGCTGGGACGGCCGCGCTCCGCGGCGAACGCGTGCTGGAGGCGGCGGCCGGTGGCGTCTGATCTCTCGGCCGTGGCCCGTTCGCTCGTCGTTGCCGTCGATATCGGCGGCACCTTCACCGACGTCACGCTGCAGGAGCCCGGGCGAGACCGGTCCTGGCATGCGAAGACGCCGAGCACGCCCGACGATCCCTCGCGCGCCTTCGTGAACGGGCTCAGGCTCGCCCTCGAGGCCGCGGGCGCCCGGGCGAGCGAGGTCCGGGGTGTCCTGCACGGCACCACCGTCGCCACGAACCTGATCCTCGAAGGAAAGGGCGCCCGCACGTCGCTCGTCACGACGGCAGGGTTCCGGCATGTGCTCGAGATCGGCCGACAGGACATCCCGCGCTCCGCCAATCTCTACAGCTGGATCAAGCCGTCCCGCCCCGTGCCGCCGGCACGCGTCTTCGAGGTGAGCGAGCGTGTCGCGGCGGGTGGCGCCGTGCTCGTTCCGCTCGACGAGGCCAGCGTCCGGCTGGCGGCGGACGCTTGCCGGGCGGCCGGAGTCGAGGCCGTCGCAATCTGCCTCCTGCATTCCTTCGCCCAGCCCGACCACGAGCGCCGGGTGGCCGAGATCTTCCGCGAAGTGCTGCCGGGGGTGGCCGTCACGGCCTCGGTCGAGGTGCTGCCGGTCGTGCGCGAATACGAGCGCAGCCTCGCGACCGTCCTGAACGCGACCGTGATGCCGGCCGTCTCGACCTATGTCGCCCGGCTCGTCGACCGGTTGCAGGCGGAAGGCGTCGCCGCACCGCTCCTCATCATGCAGTCGAATGGCGGGGTGGCTGGCACCGACGTGATCCGGCGGGCTCCGGCCGTGACCGCGCTCTCCGGGCCGGCGGCCGGGGTGGTCGGGGCGCGCGAAGTGGCGGCCGCGGCCGGCCTCCGGGACATCATCACGGTCGATATCGGCGGCACCAGTGCCGACATCTGCCTGATCGCAGGCGGCCGCATCGCGCTCACGCAATCCGGCCGGGTGGGCGAGTGGCCATTGCCGCTGCCGATGGTCAACATGGTGACGATCGGGGCCGGCGGCGGCTCGATCGCCCGGGTCGCCGACGGTGCGCTGACGGTCGGTCCCGCCAGCGCCGGCGCCCGGCCGGGGCCGGCCTGCTACGGCCATGGCGGTGAGGACGCGACCGTCACGGACGCGCATCTCGCGCTCGGACATCTTCCGCCGAGCCTCCTCGGCGGCCGGATGACGCTCAGCCGCGAGTTCGCCGTCGGGGCCGTGCAGGAGAGGGTCGCAGACCCGCTCGGCCTTTCTCTCAGCGATGCGGCACGCGGCATCCTGGCGATCGCCGATTCGAACATGGTCGGGGCGATCCGGGTCGTCTCGGTCGAGCGCGGCCACGACCCGCGCGATTTCACGCTCGTTCCGTTCGGAGGCGCCGGGCCGCTGCATGGCTGCCCCTTGGCCGAGATGCTCGGCATCGGGACCGTGCTCGTCCCGCCCGCGCCGGGCGTCCTCTGCGCCGAAGGGCTGCTCGCGGCCGACCGGAAGCAGGAATTCGGCCGCACCGTCGCGGGTCTCGGGACCGATCCGGACACGGTCTTCGCCGAGTTGGAGGCGCTGGCCGGCTCGTGGTTCGAAGCCGAGGGCGTCGCCGGCCCGGATCGGAAGACGACCCGGGTCGCGCTGATGCGCTACGAAGGGCAGGGCTCCGAAGTGGCCGTAACCTGGCCCGGCAACCTGGCGGGCGCAGCGCGTGCCTTCGCCGAGGCCCATGCGGCGCTCTACGGCTTCACCCTCGAATTGCCCGTGCAACTCGTGACGCTCCGGGTCGAGGCCGAGGGCGCGCTGCCGGATCCGGTCCGGTCGAGCCCGCAGGCGACGGGCGAGGCGACGCCGATCGGCACCACCGACCTGCATGGCCCGGAGGGTTCGCAGCCGGCGCCGGTCTACGAGCGGGGGGCGCTTCGGGTCGGGACGCGCCTGACGGGGCCGGCGATCGTGGTCCAGTTGGACGCGACCACGCTCGTCAGGCCCGGCTGGACCGCCGAGATGCTGGAGGCCGGCTCGCTCCTCCTCCGCCGGGACTGACGGCATGGCCCGGATCGCGATCGGCGGCTTCCACCACGAGACGAATTCCTTCGTCCTGCCGGAAACCGACTTCGCTTATTTCGCGAGCCACCGCGATCGCCCGCCGCTCGTGCGGGGCGAAGATGTCGTCAGCTGGCTCTCCGGTACGAGCTTCGCGCTGTCCGGCTTCATGGCGGCGATGCGCGGCCACGACCTCGTCCCGCTCGTCTGGACGAGCGGCGGCGCCGGCGGGCCGGTCACGGCGGACGCCTTCGAGCGGATCGCGGGCGAGCTGGTCGGCCGTCTCTCCGAGGCCATGCCGGTCGACGCCGTCTATCTCGACCTGCACGGCGCCATGGTGAGCGCGGATTTCGAGGACGGCGAGGGCGAACTCCTGCGCCGGGTTAGGGCGGTGGTCGGCCCGGCCGTGCCGGTCACGATCAGCCTCGACTACCATGCGAATGTCACGCCCGAGATGGTCGCCCACACCGACGGCCTGGTCGCCTACCTGACCTATCCGCATGTGGACCGGGCCGAGACCGGGGGGCGGGCTGCGCGCGTGGTCGAGGCGCTTCTCGCCCGCGGGCGGCCCACCGGCCGCGCCCTGCGAAAGGCGCCGTTCCTGATCCCGCTCAACGGGCAATGCACCCTGGTCGAGCCCTCGAAAGGTGTCGTGGCCCGAACCCGGACCTGCGAGGGCGGGCTCGTCAGCCTCTCCTACCTCGCCGGCTTCCCTCCCTCCGACCTGCATTGGTGCGGCCCGAGCGTGATCGCGCATGCCTGGAGCCAAGCGGAGGCGGACGGCGCGGCGGACAGCATGATGGCCGCGATCGAGGCCGAGGAGCCTCGTTTCGCGGAGCGCATGGTCCCGCCCGAGCAGGCGGTCGCCGAGGCGATGGCGCTCGTCGGCGCGGGCGCGACCCGGCCGGTCGTCATCGCCGACACGCAGGACAATCCGGGCTGCGGCGGCACGGCGGATACGACCGGGCTCCTGCGCGCTCTCGTCGAGGCCGGAGCCGAGGGTGCGGCGCTGGGCTTCCTCTGCGATCCGCTCGCGGCCGCGGCGGCGCATGCGGCCGGGGAGGGCGCGGAGCTGCGGCTCGCTCTCGGCGGTCGATCCGGGCCCGAGGGCGTCGTACCGTTCGAGGCGACCTTCCGGGTCCTGCGGCTCGGGGAAGGGCGCTTTCGCACCTCGGGCGCGGTGTCGGGCCGGCGCGAGGTCGATCTCGGCCCGATGGCGCTCCTCGTCATCGGGGGCGTCTCGGTCGCCGTGACCTCAAAGCGGATGCAGGCCCTGGACCAGGAGCCCTTCCGGCATCTCGGGATCGAGCCGGCCCGACAATGCATCCTGGCGCTGAAGAGCACCTGCCACTTCCGGGCCGAGTTCGAGCCGATCGCCGACGCCGTGATCGTGGCGCTCGCACCCGGCTATTACCTGGCCGACCCGACCTCCTACCCGTTCCGCCGCCTGCGGGCAGGCGTGCGGCTGAAGCCGATGGGCGAGGTGTTTGGCGCGGTGGCGGCGGGCTAACGGCGTCTCACGCGGCGAGGTCCCGCGTCGGCGGCGCGCCGTCCTCGATCTCGCGCCAGCGGCGGCAGGCGACCTCGTGGCCGTCTTCGGCCGGCGCCAGCACCTGCTCCTCGGCGATGCAGGCAGGCTCCACATAGGGGCAGCGGCCGGCGAAGAGGCAGCCCTGCGGGATGCGGGCGGCGCTCGGCGGTTCGCCCCGGATCGGGACGGGCTTCAGCCCGCCGGGCTCGAGCCGGGGCGCGGCGGCGAGGAGCGCCCGGGTATAGGGATGAAGCGGCCGGCCGAAGGTGCGGGTGGCCGGCGCGATCTCGACGATGCGGCCGAGATACATGACCGCGACCCGGTCGCAGAGCCGGCGCACGACCGAGAGGTCGTGCGAGATGAAGAGGTAGGTGAGGTCGCGCCGCGCCCGGATCTCGAGGAGCAGGTTCAGGACGGTTGCCTGGACCGACATGTCAAGGCCGGATGTCGGCTCGTCGAGGATCACGATCCGGGGATCCAGGATCAGGATTCGGGCGAGGCCGATGCGGCGGAGCTGGCCGCCTGAGAATTCGTGCGGGTAGCGCCTCCCCGCGCTCGGCTCGAGACCGACGGCCGCGAGCGCAGCCTCGACCCTCGGCCGGCGCTCGGCCCGCTTCGCCCCGTCGGTGATGACGAGGCCTTCTTCCAGCGTGTGCCCGACGCTCCACCAGGGATCGAGCGCGGCGCCCGGATCCTGGTGCACATATTGGACGGCGCGCCGAAGCCGGCGCGCCTCACGTGGCGCTTGCCCGCTCACGACCTTGCCGTCGAGCCGAATGGTGCCGCGCGTCTCCCGCTGCAGGCCGAGGATGGCCCGGCCGAGCGTGGTCTTGCCGCAGCCCGATTCTCCGACGATGCCCAGGATTTCGCCTGCCTGCACCGCGAGGCTCACGCCGCCGACCGCCTTCACGGACGGGATCGAGGGCCGGAACCAGCGCCTCTTGCCGCCGAGATGGACGGCGACGTCGTCCAGCTCGAGAACGGGGGCTGTCAGCATGAGCCACGCCGCCGGATAAGGCTCGCCCTGATCCCTCCCCTCCCAGGGGAGGGCGAGTCGGCGGCAGCCGACCGGGGTGGGGTTCTACCCCGCCGTGGTGTCCTCACCCCGGTTCGAAGCTCCGCTTCGACTCGGCCCTCCCCTGCAGGGGAGGGATCGGGCGGTCGTGCGCCTTGCGAGGTCACGCCCCCGCCCCCTCGTACAGGATGCAATCGACCTCGTGGCCGGGTCCGGCCGGCAGGTAATGCGGCGGCCGCTCGGGGCAGGACGGCCGCACGTTCCGGCAGCGTGGCGCGAAGCGGCAGCCCGGCGGCGCACTGAGCGGGGAGGGGACGAGGCCGGGTATCCCGACGAAATGCTCGCTCCGGTCCGGGTGGCAGGCGAGGAGCGCGCGCGTGTAGGGGTGGGCGGGATGGCCGAGCACCTCGACCGTCGGCCCGGTCTCGACGGATTGTCCGGCATAGATCACGCAGAGATCGTCGCACAGCTCGGCCACCACGCCGAGATCATGCGTCACGAACAGCATGGAGAGGCCGAATTCATCGACGAGTTCCCGCAGCAGCACGAGGATCTGGCCCTGCGTGGTGACGTCGAGGGCGGTCGTCGGCTCGTCGGCGACGATCAGGGTCGGGGCCGAGGCGAGCGCTCCCGCGATCACGAGGCGCTGCCGCTGCCCGCCCGAGAATTGGTGCGGATAGCGGTCCAGCGCCGCCTCGGGATCGGGCAGCTGCACGCGCCGTAGAAGCGCGATCAGCCGGTCGCGATGGGACCGGCCGGGTTCGGGCCGGGCATGCCAGCGCATGATCTCGAGGAGCTGGGCGCCGACCGTGAAGACCGGGTTCAGGGCGAGATAGGGGTCTTGCGGGATGAAGCCGATGCGGCTGCCCCGGACCTCGAGGTTCAGGCGGCGCTCGTCGAGGCGCAGGAGGTCCTCGCCCTCGAACAGGATCCGGCCGCGCTCGACCGTCGCTCCCCGGGACAGGATGCCGAGCACCGCCTTGATCAGGGTGGACTTGCCGCAGCCCGATTCGCCGACCACGCCGAGGATGCGGCCGGGCGCGAGCGCGAACGAGATGTGGTCGAGGATCTTCGCGACGCCCTCGTCGCCCCGGATGGAGACGCGCAGGTCGGAGACGGCGAGAACGGATCCCGCCATCAGCGCGAGCGCCTGAGGCGCGGGTCCATGATGTCGCGCAGCCCGTCGCCCAGGAGGTTGAAGCCGAGCACGGTGACCAGGATCGCGAGGCCAGGAAAGGTCGCGTACCACCAGGCGGCGGGCAGGAAGGTGCGGCTCTGCGAGATGGCGAGGCCCCAATCCGGATCGGGCGGGGTCGCGCCCATGCCGAGGAAGCCGAGCGTCGCCGCGACCAGGATCGTGAAGCCGAGCCCGATCGTCGCCCGAACGATGATCGGCGAGGCGGCGTTCGGCAGGATGTGCAGGAAGACGATCCGGGCGGGACTCGCGCCGAGCCCTTCCAGCGCATCGACGAAAAGCGAGGTTCGGAGCCGCCGCGTCTCGGCGTAGACGATGCGGGTGAAGAACGGCCAATAGGTCACGACGAGCGCGATCATGGCGCTTTCGAGCGAGGGGCCGAGGAGCTGCGCCAGCGCGAGCGCGAGGATCAGCTGCGGCAGGGCGAGAAAGACGTCCGTCACCCGCATGATCAGCTCGGACGCCCAGCCGCGGGCATAGCCGGCCGCGAGCCCGAGCGGCACGCCGATCGCCATCGAGGCCGCGACGACGAGGAGCGCGACCTTCAGCGCGCCCCGGGCGCCGAGGATCACGCGCGAGAGGATGTCGCGGCCGAGATTGTCGGTCCCGAACGGGAAGGCCGCGCTCGGGGGCCTCAGGCGCCGCGACAGGTTCGAGACGGTCGCATCCTGGGGGTAGGGGGCGAGCCAGGGACCGAAGATCGCGATGAAGGCGATCGCGAGCACGATCAGGAGCCCGAACACGGCCGAGCGGTCCTGCGCGAATTTCCTGACGACGAGCATCAGGCGGTGTCCCACAGGCGGGGGTCGATCAGCCCGTGCACGATGTCGGTCAGGATGTTCACGGCCGCGTAGATGACGCCGACCAGGAGCGTCACGGCCAGCATGACCTTGAAGTCGGCCGTCAGGATCGCGTTGACCGTGTAGGAGCCGAGCCCGGGCCAGTCGAAGATCGACTCGACGACCACGGCGCCCGCGATCAGCGACCCGAACAGAAGCCCGATCTGCGTGACGCTCGCCACGACCGAGTTCCGCAGGACATACACCCACACGAGCCGCCGGCGCGGATAGCCGACCGCGCGCTCATAGGTGACGAAATCCTTCTGCATCGTGTCCAAGACACCGGCGCGCGTGAAGCGCGTGATGGTCGCGATTCCGCCAAGCGACAGGGTCAGCGCGGGCAGGACGAGATGGCGAAGCGCGTCCGTGAAGACGTCGAGGCGTCCCGACAGCAGCGCGTCGAGGGTGAGGAAGCCCGTCGGCCCGGACGAAAACGCGATCCCGACCGAGCTTCGCCCGCGCAACGGCAGCCACTCGAGCCGCATGGAAAACAGGAGCTGGAACATGATCGCGACCCAGAAGGTCGCGAGCGCGATGCCGCCGATCGACAGGATGCGCAGCAGGAAATCGGGCCAGCGGTTGTGGTTCAGC
This sequence comes from uncultured Enterovirga sp., assembly GCF_964242715.1. NCBI lineage: Bacteria > Pseudomonadati > Pseudomonadota > Alphaproteobacteria > Hyphomicrobiales > Methylobacteriaceae > Enterovirga > uncultured Enterovirga sp. The sequence continues at coordinate 35,994 of NZ_CAXTAZ010000031.1, read as the reverse complement.
GCCGCCACGACGCCGAGCGGGATGCCGAGCGCGGTCGCGAGAAACAGGGCGACGAAGGTCAGTTCGAGGGTCGCGGGCAGGCGCTGCGCGATGTCCTGGGCAACGGGTCGGGACGAATACTGGCTGTCGCCGAAATCGAGCCGTACGACGTCGGAGAGGTAGCGCCAGAATTGCACGGGCAGGGACTGGTCTAGCCCGTATTGCGCCCGGATGCGGGCGATCTGCTCGGGAGTCGCATTGTCTCCCGCGAGCGCGGCCGCCGGGTCGGCCGGCACGAGCTTGATCATCACGAAGGTGACGACGAGGAGCCCGAAGAGCGACGGAATGGCGAGGAGGACGCGGCGGGCGATGAAGCGCAGCATCAGGGGAGCGCGCCTGCTTCTCCCCGCGACAGCGGGGAGAAGTCGAGTCGCGCGTCGGCGCGACCGGATGAGGGGCAAAGAGACACGCCTTCGACTGGGACCTTTCCGTCGCCCCTCACCCGGTCCGCGTGACCGCGGATTAGACCTCTCCCCGCTCCGCGGGGCGAGGCGGAGCGCGCGGGTGACCCGACCCTCACGAAGACAGCTGAACCCAGCGCATCTCGGTGCCGCTGCCGACCGGGGAGAAGCGGGTGGTGGAGAGCCTGTTCGAGACGCCCTTCAGCTCGACCGTGTTGTAGACGAAGATGTCCGGGCATCGCTCGACGATGAGCCGCGTCGCCTGCTCGTAGAGCGGTGCCCGCTCCTCCTGTTTGACGAGCCCGCGCGCCTTGCGGAGGAGCTCGTCGACCTCGGCATTCTTGAACCAGGACGAGGCCTTCCAGGTGCCGTGGAACTGGCTGTCGTACATCTGGCCGACCCAGTTCTCCGGGTCGGCGAAATAGGTCGAAACCCAATGGACCCACATGTCCGGGGTGGTGTCGGGCTTCGACGTGTTCGTCGTCATGTTGGCCCAGGTGTCGTTCACGATCTTCAGGTTGACGCCGACCTGCGCGAGGTCGCTCTGGAAGAGCTGGGCGGCCTGGTTCGTCTGTTCGAGCGTGTTCTGGATATGGATCTGGATCGGCCGCTTCATCGGCGCGCCTTCCGCCGCCGCCTTCTTGAAATAGTCGCGGGCCTTGTCGAGGTCGTATTCGTAGCCGGCGACGCCCTTCGGGAAGCCCCAGATCGTGTTCGGCATCGGCGTGGCATCGCGCTCGGCATAGCCTTTCAGGATGTCGTCGATGAAGCCCTTGTAGTTGAAGGCATGCGCGAAGCCCTTGCGGGCATTGATGTTGTCGAAGGGCGCCTTGGCGTTGTTCATCCGGATGATGAAGGTCCGGGCGGAGACGTTCTTCTCCACCCGGGCGACCTTGCTCGCCATGATCTGCTCGACCTGGTCGGTCGGGAGATAGCTGTCGGTCATGTCGATCGAGCCGTTGAGGAGCCCGAGCACGCCGGTCGAGGTCTCCTTGACGACCCGCGAGGCGATCTTCTGGATCGGCTTCGGATTGTCGGTCCAGCCGTACCAATGCGCCTCCCAGCGGTTGAGCTCGTATTTCTCGTTCGGGCCGTAGCTCGCCGGATCGAGCCGGTAGGCGCCCGAGCCGGCTTCGTTCGAAGCGAGCCAGGACGCGCCCCAATCGCCGTTCTTGTCGTTCGCCTTCAGCAGGCGCGGGTTGACGATGCAGACGATCGGGATCGCGGCCAGGAACGGGCCGTACACGCGGGTCAGCGAGAACCGCACCGTCTTCGGATCGGGCGCGGTGATCTGTTCCGGCTTGAGGATCGGCAGGAAGGCGGCGGCGGGCGCCCGGCCCAGCTTCAGCACGCGCTGGAAGCTGTAGACGACGTCCTCGGCCGTGAGATCGGAACCGTCGTGGAATTTGAGGCCGGAGCGGAGCCGGAACTCCCAGGTGAGCCCGTCTTCCGAGGAGGTGTGGCTCTCGGCCAGCCAGGGCGTGATCTTCGGCGGGTTGTCGAGATAGCGGTAGAGCGTGTCGTAGGTGTTCAGCGAATAGCCCATCATGGGCACGTCGAAGACCTGATGGGGATCGAGATTCTGGGGCTGGTTGTCCGACCGGACCATCACGCCGGGCGTCGCGGCCCGGGCTTCGGCGGAGGCGGCGAGAAGCGCCGCGATCGAGAGCGCGCCGGCTTCGCGTCGGGTGAGACTCATGGATGGCTCCTACTCGGCGGCTTCGGCAACATGCGTCGGGACGGGTCGGCCAAGCCCCAGCGCAACGGTCATCTCGGCGGTCTTCAGCGCGGCCAGCACCGGGTTGACGATGACGCAGCCGACCGATGCCTGCAAGCGGTGGGCCACCCCGGGCAGGAAGGCCATGCTCATGCAGCCGAGCACGATCGCGTCCGCCCCGTCCTTCTCGACGCAGGCGCGCCCGGCCGCGACGATGCGCTCGAAGGCGCCGGGCCGCTGCTCGGCCAGGTCTATGACGCTCGCGCCGACGCCCCGGACGGAAGCGAACAGGTCGGCGAGGCCGAGTGCGCGCAGGCGCGCCGCGACGCGGCCATGGCTCCGGCCCGAGGGCGACAGGATGGAGATCCGGGTGCCCAGCTGCGCAGCCAGATGCAGCGCAGCGGCGCCCGGCCCGATCACGGGCACGGGCGTGCGCTCGCGCAGCGCGTCGAGGCCGGGATCGCTGAAACAGCCGACGATCACGGCATCGACCCTATCGGCCGCCCAGGAGGGCGCGAGTTTGAGCATCTCCGGCACCACGATGGCGGCATCGGCCGCGCCCTCGATGGCGGCCGGGCCATCGCCGACCGGCCGGCATTCGATGTCCGTGCCGAACGCAGCGGCGTCCGCCAGGACGGCGCGCCGGCGCGCGATCTCGCCCTCGCCCATGGTCCGGTCCATGGGCGAGGTGAGCTGGTAGAGGATGCGCATGGTCATGCGAGGCTCCGGAGCGCGACCTCGATCGCGGATCGTGCATCCACGAGGCCGTCGGCGACACGGTTGCGTTCGCGGACGAGCTTCGTCTCGAGCATCCAGCGCGCCTCGCCCTCGGGCAGCCCGCCGAGCCCCGGGACGTCGTAGAGCCCCGGGATCATGGAGCCTTGCGGGGTGAAGCCGTAGACGTCCTGCCCGTAGGTGCCCTTGGCGGTGCTGGCGAGCGGGATCAGGAGGCGGGAGAGGCGCTTCATGCAGCCGTTCAGGATCCCGGCCGCCTCCTCGTCCGCATAGCCCTCGCCGTAGCGTCGGCGCCAGGCGGCCGAGGCGTCGTCGAAGGCATGCGCCGCGGCCTTGAAGTCGTGGGCGATGGCGGCCGCCGAGCCGAGCCCGACAGGTGCTCCGGCGCCGGACACCCCGTCGAGCCGCTCGAGAAAGGCATCCGCCACCGGCTCGAACCGGTAGGGCAGGACGACGCTCGTGCACATCTCCCACAGCCACGCCGCGTAGATGCGGATGTGGTCCTGCATGTAGCCCCAATCCATCTTGTCGATCGTGTTCTCGACCGAATGGTGCCACCAGCCGAGCGTCGCGAGCGCGGAGGCGTCGAGCTCGGCCTTGGTGTAATAGCCCTGGCCCGTCAGCATCGGGATGCCGAGGCCGAAGAAGGACGAATCCCCCGTCTTGGTCGAGCGCCGCCACGTGATGTCGCGGCCGGGGAGAAGCTCCTTCTCGATCCGCTGGTGGAAGTCCCGCATCTCGATCGCGGACGCCGTGCTCCACCCGCTCGTGCCGAGGCAGGAGGGCTGGTCGATCTGAAGGTAGCCGACGGCATGCTCGCGCAGGCGGTCCCAGTTCCGGTCGGCGAACCAGGACGAGCCGACCATGGTGCCGGTCTCGTGGGCGGTCCAGAAGCCGGTGACGATCCCGCGCCTGAGTTCGCCGCGATGGGCCTGGAAGACGCGGGCGAGTTCCAGCATGCAGGCATTGCCGGCGGCGTTGTCGGTCGCCTGCGGCCCGGCCCAGGAATCCTGGTGCCCGCCGACCATGACGAAATCGTCGCTCGCCTCGGCCTTGATCTCGCCGATCGTGATCTGGACCGGGCGCCAGCCATTCTCGACATTGGCCCGGAACCAGACCCGGACCGGCCCGGCCGCGAGCATCTCGCGAAGCTGCAAACCGGCCGTGCGGGCGATGCCGATGCAGGGGAGCGTCGGCATCTCGCTCCGCATCGTTTCGGGCGTGGGGTTGCCCCAGGCCGGCTTCACCGAGCCGAAGGGCACGGCCGTGTTCTCCGGGTGGCCCCAGTTCATCATGATGCAGCCGGTCGAGCCCTGGAGCCCGGCGATGCGCTGCTTCTCGTGGCGGGCCGGATGGTAGGAGAGTTCCGATAGCGTGATCCGGCCGGTCGCCTCGCGGCCCTCGTATTCCTCGAAGGCGCCGGTGCGGACATCCATGAGCTCGCCCGAGATGCCGTCCGGCAGGGTGGGGACGGAATGGCCGAGCGTGTTCGCCTCGATCGAGATCTCGCGCGGCGCGAGCACCCGCAACTCGCCCTTCTCGGGAAAGCTGACGAGCCCGGGCATCTCGTGGATCACGGCGTCGGCGCCGATCTCGGTGAGGGCGTCGCGGCTATATTCCGCCATGCGCCGGCCATTCTCGGACCCGGCGAGGCGGGACGGGATCTCGGTCGTGATCCGCTCAACATGGGCGCGGATGCGGTCGGCACTGACCTGGCTCAGGATGGTATCGAGGGGCATCGTCCGGATGGGGCTCCAGGCCGCCGAGGCAGAGGCGCGGCCGACCGCCATGCAAGCACGGCCTACCTGCGATGGCCACCCGGAACGTGGGGCGGATATGCGCGGCGAGTCCCGTTCAGGGCCCTCTACCGAGCCTCTCGCGATCGGCTGGTTGGACCAGCTGACTCGCCGCCCCGACCTGCCGGACCTGGACCCTTTCACGCGGTCCCAAGGAGGGCTCCGGCCGGAAATCGCGGCCCGAGCGGTTCGCGTCTCCGGCCCCGCAGGATCACCTATTCGAGGCGCCCGCTCGCATGGGCGAGGATCAGGAACACCCGCCCGGTCTCGGAGGTGAGATAGGCCCGCCGCATCTCGTCGCCGTTGGCATAGCTCGGAAGGCCGTCCAGCAGCCGCTCGAATTCTTCCACGTAGCGGTCGACCGTGCGGCGAAAACCAATCTCTGCCGCATATTTCCGCTGGATGTCCTCGAACAGCTCCCGGTGTACGCCGGGCGCGTAGAGTTCGGGCGAGAAGACGCCCGGCTCGCCGCGGCGATGCCGATCCCAGAGATCGAGCGCCTGCTCTCCGTCGACCATGCGGGAGACGTCGGCCGAGATCGTCTCGAGTGCACCGACGGGTCGGCGGGCTTCAGCCGCCGGCTCCGGCCGGAACTCGCGCTCCGCCGCCACGGGCGATTCCTCCGCGGCGCGGGTGGCCGACTCGTCGGGGACACGGGCGCCCCGAACCGCTTCAGCCAGGAGCGACTCGGCCGGGCTCGCGATCGGCGGCGCCTGGCGCGGAGCAGGGGGCGGCGCGATCGTCGGCCGAAGCTCGACGGCCATGGCCGGGGCGAGGGCGGGCGCGAAGGCTGCGCCGCCGCGCGGGCGGGCCGAAGCGACATCGACGCTCCGGTTCGAGCGCGAGACGAGCGCCGTCAATTCGCCCAAGGCCTTGATCTGGTCGGCCACGACGCGGCGCATTTCGGCCGTCGTCGCCTCTGTCTCCTGCGGCAGCCCGGCAACGCCGCGCTTCAGCTCTTCGCGCGTACGGTCGAGCTCGTCGTGGATCGTGGCCGCCATGCCGCGCAGCTCGCCGGCGGATTGCCGGAAGCCGTCGAGGGCGCGGCCGAGGCGGTCGCTGACCTCGCGCGTGATCTCGTCCACGACCTCTCGAAGCTCCTCGGTCGAGCGCTGAGCGTCGCCGCTCGAGGTCGTTCGAAGGCGTTCGAAATGCTGCCCGATCGCGGTGGTCGCGGCCTCGGCGCTCGCGGCGAGCGCCGAGCCGATCTCGATCGCCCGGCTCTCCGCTCCGGCCAGACCCTTGGCGAGGGCATTCGAGAAGGCGCGCGTCTCCTCAGAGAAGGCGGTGTTGCGGCTGTCCACCCGTTCGAGGAGGCCGTCGAGCACGGCGGTGCGGTCCGCGAGAGAGGCCCCGATGCGGTTCTCCGCTTCGCCGAGTTCGCTCGCCGCCTCGACGAGGGCTGCCAGGTGGTTCCGGGTGCCGACGGCGAGGTTTCGGCCGCGCTCGTCCATCTGTTCGACGAGCGAGGACACGTCACGGAGCGCTCCGCCCGAGGCATCCTTGAGGGCGTCCACCTGGCCGGAGAGCTGGTCCACCGCCCGCACGGTCTCGACCGAGACGTCGGACAGGAGGCTCTGGAGCTGATGGATGCGGCCCGCGAGACCGTCCTCGATCGCGCCGAGATTGCCGTTGGCTTCGGCCGAGACCTGGCCGAGCTGGCGATTGGCGTCGTCCAGGCGGTTCAGGATCGCGCCGAACTCGGTCCGGAGGCTCTCCTGCGTCTCGGACAGGTTGCGGACGGCATCGGCCGTCCCCTCGTCCACGGCCGCCCGGAGGGTGTCGACCGAGCCCGTATAGAGCGAGGTGAGTTCGACCAGGCGCTGGCGGAGCGAAGCGAGGATCGCCTCGGACCGCTCGTCGAGCAGCCGAACGACGCGCTCGCTCGCCTCGCCGAGATGGGCGGCCATCACGTCGCTGCGCTGGCTGAGTTCGGCCACGAGCTCGTTTCCACGCCCCTCCACGATGTCCCGGATGGCGGAGGTGCGTTCGTCGAGCGCGCTCTCGAGCTCGCGGGTCCGGCTGGCCAGGATCTCGGCCGCGGCCGCGCCGCGCCGCTCGATCGCGTCGGCGAGCGCGACGCCGCGCGTGTCGACGAGGTCGTGCAAGGCGGCCGTGCGTTCGCCCAGAACCGTCTCGAGCTGGCGCGTATGGTCGGCGAGCGACGCCGTGACGGTGCGGCCGCCGGCGTCGATCGCGGCGGCGAGAGCCGAGCTCCGCGCCTCGATCAGCTCGGCCGCGCTGCGGCTGCTCGTGTCGATCGCGGCGGCGAGAGCCGAGCCGCGCGTTCCCAGGAGATCCGCTGCCGCGATGCTGCGGGTTTCGATGATGTCGGCCATGCTGGAGCTGCGATCCTCGAGGAGGTTCGCGAATGCGCCGGTCCGGTCCTCGAACAGGGTCGAGATGTCGGACATCTGCTTGCCGAGCGTGAGTGCGATCGAGTCGCTGCGGCGCTCCAGGATCGAGCCCAAGGTCGCGCTGCGACGGTCGAGGAGGTCCGTGAACGCGGTCGCCTTCTCGTCGATGATGCGGGACACGGTCGCGACCTGGTCCCCGATGGCGCCGGCCTGGCGGTCCAGCACCTGCGTGACCTCGGCGATCTGGTTGCCGAGCGTCGCGACGACGGCCTGACGGCGGCTTTCGAAGAGGTCCGTGAAGGCTGTTGCCCGCTCCTCGATGAGGCGCGAGGCGCTCGCTGCCTGTTCGGCGATGGCGCCGGCCTGGCGGTCCAGTACCTGCGTCACTTCGGCGATCTGGTTGCCGAGGGTCGCGATGACGGCCTGGCCGCGGCGTCCGACGAGGTCGGCGAGATTCGTGCCGCCGCCCTCCACGACCTGGGTGAAGGCGGCGGTCCGGGTGTCGAACATCTGCTCGACCCGCATGATCGCGTCCTCGACACTGCCGGTCACCGCGCGGCCGCGCTCGTCCACCCTCTCGACCATCGCCATGCCGCGCTCGTCGAAGAGCCGCGTGAAGGCCGCGCTGCCCGAGTCGAAGAGACGGGCCACCTCGGCCATGCGGCTGCCGATCTCGCCGGTGATCAGCTCGCCCTGCCGGCCGAGGCCGAGGGCGACTTCCGTGCCGCGCTCGTCGAAGAGGCGGGACATGCGGTCGGAGCCCATGTCGAAGAGCTGCGTCACCTTGTCGATCTGGCTCCCGAGGGTTGCGGTCACGGCCTCGCCCTGGCGGGAGAGATCGTCGACCGCGGTCCGGCCGCGTTCTCCGAAGAGATGGGTGAAGCGGGTCGTGCCGCCGTCGAACAGCGCTGCGACCTCCTCGATCTGTCCGCCGAGGGCGGCCGTGATCACCTCGCCCTGCCGGGCGAGATCCTGCACCGCCGAGCGGCCGCGTTCGTCGAAGACCTGAGCGAGCTGGGACACCCGGTCGCCGATCTCGGCCGTGACGCGGGAGAGATCCTGGGCCATGCCGTGCTCGACCGTTGCGAGGGTTTGCGAGAAGCCGGCCCGCCCCGCCTCGATCCTCTGCCCGATCTCGGCCACATGACCCTGCACCTCGCCGCTGAAGGCGCGGCCTTCGCGCTCGACCTCGGCCAGATGGCCGTCGAGCCGTGCGGCGAGCGCCTGGCTCTCCCGCTCGACACCCGCGATGTGGCCCTCGAAGCGGCCGGCGAGAGTCTGTCCCTCGCGCTCGATCGCGGCCACGAGGTCGCCCCCTCGTTCGCCGAGAAGGCGATCCACCTCGCCGACCTGCCGGTCGAGCGACGTCGTCAGGGCTTCGCCGTGACGCGAGAGTTCCTGGACGAGTTCCGGCCCGCGTAACGCGAGCAGATCCCGGAACTCCGCGCTGCCGGTGTCGAAGATGCGGGTGAAGTCCGCGATCTGGCCACCGATCGACGTCGTGATTCCCTGGCCCTGCCGGGCCACCACTTCGATCAGCCCGGCGCCGCGCTGGTCGAGAATCCGGCCGATCGCGCCCATGCGGTCGTCGAGGAGTTCGCCCGTGGCGCCGACCTGCTTCTCCAGCGTAGCGAGGAGTTCGTCGCCGCGCCGGCCGAGGGTTTCATGGGCGTGATGGCCACGCTCGTCGATGAGTGCCGCGAGGCTCGTCGTCCGCGTCTCGAAGACGGTCTCGAGCGCGTCCGCCTGCGCCTCGATCCGCGTGCTCGCCTCGAGCCCGGCGCGGTCGAGGCGCTCGACGAGGCCCGTCGAGCCGTGCGCGATCACGGTCTCCAGAGCCTGCGTCCGCTGCTCGAACAGGAGCGCGAGTTCGGCCGTCTGGTTGCCCAGCGTTCCGATCGCGGATTGTCCGCGGGCGGTGATGAGGTCGGCCACCTCGGTGCCGCGCTCCGAGACGAGCGTGCCGATCGAGCCGGTGCTCTGGTCGAGGAGCTGCATCGTCTCCGACACGCGATTGCCGAAGGTGCCGAGGATCTCCTCGCCGCGACGCGAGACGAGATTGGCGAATTCGCTGCCGCGTTCGTCGAAGAGGTGGGCGAGGGCGGCGCTGCGCTCGTCCACGATGCGGGTGAAGGTGTCGAGCCGGCCGGCGATCGTGCCGGACAGCGTCTCCGCGCCGCGATCGATGGTCTCGGTGAGTTCGGAGGTGCGCTCGTTCAAGCCGCCGACGATCGCCTGGCCACGCTGCTCCAGGATTTGGGCGATCGAGGCGCCGCCCTTGTCGAACAGCACCGCGAGGTCCGTCATCCGGGCCCCGAGCGTGCCGAAGATCGAGCGGCCGACGCCGTCGATCTCCTCGGACAGGGCGCCCCTGCGCTCGTCGAGAAGGGCGCCGAGCGCGGCCGCGCGCTCGTCCGCCGCGCGGGCGAAATCCTGCGAGCGCTCGTCCAGCGTCGTCGTGAGATTGCGGCTCTTGTCCTCGATCGCGGCGATCATGCTCCGGGCATTGTCGCCCATGGCCCGCTCGACCTCCCGGCCGTGCTCCTCGAGGGCGGCAACGAGGCCGGTCGCCTGCGTGCCGAGGCTCGCGTCGATCGCGCGTCCTCGCTCGTCCAGGGTGGCTGCGAGTTCGCCGAGCGGGGTTGCAACCCGCGTCTCGAACCGGCCGATGCGCTCCTCGAGCGTGGCCGCGATCTCGTCGGCCTTGCCGGCGAGCGCGCCGGTGAGATCGGCCGTGCGGGCCAGAACCTCGTGGGTGACACGGTCCGCGTGCGACCTGAGCGAATCCCCGACCTCGCGCGAATTGTCGGCCAGAAGGCCGGCGAGCCCGCGGCCGTTCTCGGCCAGGATCCGGGCCATCTCGCGAGTCCGCTCGACCAGGGTGTCGCTCAGCGCGACGGTGCGGCCGGACAGCCTGTCCTCGACCTGGCCCGTGAGGGCTTCCACGGTGCGGTTGATCTCGGCCGTCCGGGCGGTGAGCGTCTCCGACAGGGCGGCCGTCCGGTCGCCCAGCTGCGTATCGAGCTGGCCGGTCAGGCCCTCGACGCTGCGGCCCATCTCCGCGCCGCGGGCGGACAGCATCTCGCCGAGCGCCGTCGTCCGGTTTCCGATCTCCTCCTCGATCCGGCCCGCCTGCTCGTCCACGATGCGGCCGATGTCGGAGGTGTGGGTCGTGAAGGTGTCGACCAGGGCAGTCGTGCGGCTCGCCAACTGGTCGTCGAGCTGACGCGCAAGCGCCTCGACCGTGCGGCCGATTTCGGCCGTGCGCTCGGCCGTCTGTTGGCCGAGGCCCGTGAGCCCGGATTCGATCGCAGCCCGGGTCTGCTCCGCGCTGTCCCCGAGCGAGGCGGCGAGCCGGGGCCCATCCTGGGATACGAGCCGGTTCATCTCCTCGAGCCGGACATTCACCGTCTCGGCCAGGGATGCGGTGTCGCGGCCGAAGCGTTCGGCCAGCGGCACGCCATGGGTCGACAGCGTTGTTTCGAATGCGGCGAGGCGGGCCGCGAAGGCCTCGTCCGCCTCGCGGCCGCGCGTCGCGATGGATTCGGTCAGTGTCTCGCCGGTCCTGGACAGGACCTCGTGGATGCGCACCGTCTGGAGGGCGATCGCCCTCACGACCTCCTTGCCCGAGCCGGCCAGGAGGTCGTTCGTCTCGGCCGTGCGCCGGGCAAGCTCCTCGGCCACCTGGCGACCCTGCGCGTCCACCGCGCTTCCCGCCTCGTGGAGGCGGCGCACGAGATCCTGGGTGACCTGGCCGATGGTGCCGTCGAGCGCACCCTTGGCTTCCGCCGTCTGCGTCTCGAGCGCGTGGCTCAGGCGCTCGCCGAAGCCGGCGAGGTTCGTTTCGAGCGCGCCGCCCTGGACGCGGATGCTCTCATCGATGCGGCGGCTCGTGATGTCGAACCGTGCCGCGAGCGCCTCGCCGCGCTCGCCGATCTCCTCGGCACCGACGCGGCCGAGTTCCCGCATGCGTTCGCGCAGCGTTTCGCCGACGCGGTCGAACTCGGACAGGAGTTGCGTTCCCGCCGTCTCCAGCACCGTCTCGAGTGCCTGGCCGCGAACGCCGAGCTCCCGGGCGACCGCGGCCCCGGACGTAGCAATCCCGTCGCGGACCTCGTTGCCCTGCAGCCGGATCTGATCGGCGGCCCCATTGCCGGCGGCCGAGAGCGCCTCGTGCAGCTCGCGAGTCCGATCCGTGATCGCGTGCGAGACGAGAGCGGAGGCTTCGCCGAAGGCGCTTCGCGCCTCTTCGCTCTGGCCCCGAATCTCGGAGACGAGTTCGCCCCCGGTCACCGTGAGGGTGTCGGTCAGCTCGCGCCCGCGGGTCGAGATGCGCTCCAGGAGGCCGTCGACGCTCGCCTCGAAGGCGCCGCGCGCCTCCTGATGCTGGGCCGAGATGCCGTCCACGAAACCATGGGCCGCGGCGGTCATGCCGTCGCGCAGTTCGACCGTCTTCGTCGCGACCTCGTCGAGGAAGGCCGATCCGACCCGGTCGATCTCCGTCCGGGCCTCGCCCCCGCGCAGCACGATCTCGGAGACGAGGCCCGTGCCGATGGCGGCGAGCTCGTCCCGAAGGCGGGCGCTGCGCCCGATCAGGGTTTCGACGATAGCAGAGCCGGTCGTCTCGATGTCGTGGCGCACGGCTCCGCCCCGGACGGTGATGTCCTCCGAGACGCCGAGGCCGGCCGTCTGGATGCCCTGCCGGACGGCGCTGCCGCGCGTCGTGATCTCCTCGGAGATCGCATGGCCGGCGGCCTCGATCCCCTGCCGGACCGCCTCGCCCCGATGGGTGATCTCTTCGGCGAGCGTGAGACCGGCCGCCTCGATGACGCGGCGGGCCGTGTCGGACCGGGCCTCGATCCCCGCATGGATCATGTCGCCCGACTGCGCGAATTTCAGGTTGAGTTCGTTGGCCCGGGTGACGAAGCTCTCCTCGAGGGTCCGTGCTGACTCTTCGAGGGAGCCCCTGACCTCGCCGCCTTGCGAGACGAGCGAGCGGATGACCTCCGAACCCGTCTCGGCGAGCGTGCGGGTGACGCGGGTCGCGCCTTCCTGGAGGCTGCGCGTCAGGATATCGCCCGTGCGCTCGAAAGCCGAGGTCACGTCGGCAGCCTTCTGGGACAGGGCTGCGGTGACGCCGTCGCCGACCGCGCTGACGTCGCGCGTCACGGTCTCCTTGGTGGCCGTCAGCCGCTCGACGAGTTCCGCGCCCCGCTCGCCGAGATCCGTGACGAGGCTCGCGGCCGCCCGGTCGAGGGCGCGGGCGAGATCGTCGCTGCGCTTGTCGAGGCTGCTTCCCACCCGGGCGCCCGCCGCCTCGATCACCTCGACGACCCGGCCGCCCGCGGTCACGAGGTCCGCCGCGAGATGCTCATGGGTGCCGGTGATCGCGCCCCGGATCCGGTCGGCGTTGGAGAGCACCTCCTCGCGCTGGGTTACGAGTTCGCCGACGAGGGCGCGGATCCGGTTCTCGTTGTCCGAGAAGGCGCGTTCCAGGGTGGAGATTTCCGACCGCACCATGGTCTCGAGTTCGGCCGCGCGCGCGAGGGCGCGTTCCAGGCCGTCGCCGACGGCCGTGACCTCGCGCCGGACCGCGCGCGAGACGGACATGACGCCTTCGCTCGCGAAATCGTCGGGCTTCGCCAGCCGGATCGCCACCTCGCCGACGGCGCGGGCGACGAGCTTCATCTCCTGCGCACGCACGGCCAACATGGCGGCGATGAGAAAGAGGACGAGCGGACCGAGGGCGACGGCCGCCGCGGTCGCCGATTGCAGCGGCGACAGCGTCGTCGCGTAGGCGCGAAGTTCGCCGCCCGACTGCCACCAGGCGAGCGCCACGATGCCGCCGATCCAGGCGAGGCTCGCCACGATCGCCCACGCATAGGCGGCCCGCGACGGACGGACCCGGAGCGCCTGCATGAGGAGCCCGACCTCCTGCCGGTCGTCATTGGCGACGGCATCCCGGTCCGGGGCCACCACGGCGCGGCGTGCAGCAGGACCGGTGGAAGGGGCGGCGGAGGCCTGCTCCTCGCCGTCGAAGAGCGCCTGCTCCACGGCCGACATGCCGGCCTGCGTGGTGGGGGTGAGTTTCGGTTCAGTCGCCATAGCCGCCTCGATGACGCAACGCGCGGGTGGCATCATGCTCCGACGCGGGCGCGATGTCGTCGCGCGCCGGAGCCTTGTCCATCCGTCGCGCGCGCCTCCTCAGACGTCACGACGAGACGGTTAAACCCGCATTTACCATGAACCAGTCTATGGGCGACCCGCCGCCATGGAAACCCAAGCCAGGCCGCAACCTTCGAACACCGTTAACGTCCTGGTAACTACGCCCGCCCAATTGCCGGCTTTCGAGGCGAGTTTTCGTATCATTGATCGAGCTTTGCCGGGTTATCCACGGACGACCGCACGAACCGAGCCGGCTTCCGCCCATGCCGCAGACCCGTCCGCACCCCTCCATCCTCGACCTCGACTATCTCGATCGGCAGACTTTCGGAGACCATCAGCTCGCCCGCGACCTGCTGGTCCTCTTCGACGGACAATGCGCGCGCCTCGTGCCGCTGATGACAGGAGAATGCCCAAGGGGGGAGCGCGCCGAAGCGGCGCACGCCCTGACAGGGGCGGCTCGGGCCGTCGGCGCATACCGGATCGCCTCGCTCGCGACGGAACTCGAGGCCTGCCTCGGGGCGGCGGGCAAGGAGGGGAGGGCGGACCCAGTCTCGGCCGCCATGATGGAGGCGTCCGCAGAGGTCCGGCTCGCGCTGCGCCGGTACCTCGCAGAGACCGCGTCCTCCGGCACCTCCGACCTCGCCAAGCCGAACCGGGTCGCCTAAAGGGGTTCGCCCGCGCGAGGCCCGCTCTGCCCCGCCATCGGAGACCGCATGCCCAAGATCACCTTCATCGACATGGCGGACGCCGTGCGCAGCGTCGAGGCGCCGCTCGGCTGGACCGTCATGGAAGCCGCCGTGAAGAACAACGTGCCCGGGATCGAGGCGGAATGCGGGGGCGCCTGCGCCTGCGCGACCTGCCACGTCTACGTGGACGAGGCCTGGATGGACGCGGTCGGGACGGCGCAGCCGATGGAGGCCGACATGCTGGACTTCGCCTCCGACGTGCGCTCGACGTCGCGCCTGTCCTGCCAGATCAAGGTGAAGCCCGAGCTCGAAGGGCTCGTCGTCCGGACCCCCGAGCGGCAAGGCTGAGGAACCCCCGATGAGCGAACGTCCCGTCGTCATCGTCACCGGCGGCAGCCGCGGGATCGGGGCCGCCGTCGCGCGGCTCGCCGCCTCGCGCGGCTATGATGTCGCCATCAGCTATGTCAGCGACGCGGGCGCGGCCGAGCGGGCCCTGGCCGAGTGCCGCGAGGCTGGGGCTCGCGCCATCGCGGTCGCGGGCGACCTCTCCCGCGAGGACGACGTCCTCCGCCTCTTCGACGAGTCCGCCCGCGAATTCGGCCGCATCGATCATGTCGTGAACAATGCCGGGATCACCGGCCGCTCCGGGGCGCTCGCCGATACCGACCCGGCCGTGATCCGGTCCGCGATCGACATCAACGTGACGGGCGCGATCCTGGTTGCCCGCGAGGCGGCCCGCCGTCTCTCGACCAAGCGGGGCGGACAGGGCGGCTCGTTGGTCAACATCTCGTCCGTCGCGGCCGAGATCGGCTCGCCCGGCGAATATGTCTGGTATGCAGCCTCGAAGGGCGCAGTCGACTCGCTTACCGCGGGTCTGTCGAAGGAACTCGCGGCCGAGGGCATCCGGGTCAACACGGTCGCGCCGGGTCTCACCGACACCGAAATCCACGCCCGCTCGACGGGCGACGCGGGCCGTGTCGGTCGCATTGCCCCGATGATCCCGATGGGCCGCGTCGGCCAGCCGGAGGAGATCGCCGAGGCCGTGCTCTTCCTCATGTCGGACGGGGCATCCTACATCTCCGGCGCCAAGCTGAAGGTGTCCGGCGGCCGCTGACGCGGTGCGTCCCCGCCCGCCGACGCGCTGGACCGCCCCGTTCACCGCTGATACCGCGGTGTCCGGAACCGGGCCGGACCGAGTACGTTTGGACCGCGCGCCCCTTGGAAGGAACGTCTCCATGAACAACATCGTCTGGCTCGTCGGAGCCATCGTCATCATCCTCGCGGTCCTCTCCTTCTTCGGCCTCCGGTAGGATAGGCTGCGGGCGCCTCAGCGGACGAGCGCCCGCATCGCCCCGTCGATCCCCTCAAGGGTGAGCGGGAACATGCGGCCGCCGAAGGCGCGGCCGACCATGCCGACCGATTGCGTGTAGCCCCACTGGTTCTTCGGGATCGGGTTCAGCCACACCGATTTCGGGAAATGCGTGACGAGCCGGTCGAGCCAGACCTGACCGGCCTCCTCGTTCCAATGCTCGACCGACCCGCCCGGCATCGCGATCTCGTAGGGGCTCATCGAGCCGTCGCCGACGAAGACCGCCCGGTAGTCGGACGGATAGGTCCGGATCACGTCGAGCGTCGCCGTCGTCTCGCTATGCCGGCGCCGGTTCTCCTTCCAGAGCCTCTCATAGGGGCAGTTGTGGAAGTAGAAATGCTCGAAATGCTTGAATTCCGAACGGGCGGCCGAGAAGAGCTCCTCGGCCTTCTCAATATGCCAGTCCATCGAGCCGCCGACATCGAGGAACAGCAGCACCTTCACGGCATTGCGGCGCTCGGGCCGCAGCTTCACATCGAGCCAGCCCTTGCTGGCCGTCTCCCGGATGGTGCCGTCGAGATCGAGCTCCTCCGCCGCGCCGGTGCGGGCGAAGCGGCGCAGCCGCCGGAGCGCGACCCGCATGTTGCGCACGCAGAGTTCGACATTGTCGTCCAGGTCCTTGAATTCGCGCTTGTCCCACACCTTCACGGCCCGGAAATTCCGGTTGCCGTCCTGGCCGATCCGGATGCCCTCCGGGTTGTAACCATAGGCGCCGTAGGGTGACGTGCCGCCGGTCCCGATCCATTTCGAGCCGCCCTGGTGCCGCTCCTTCTGCTCCTTCAGGCGCTCCTTCAGGGTCTCGAGAAGCTTGTCCCAGCCCATCGCCTCGATCTGCTTCTTCTCCTCCTCTGTCAGGAATTTTTCGGCGAGCTTGCGCAGCCACTCCTCCGGGATGTCGGCCTGTTCGAGTGCCTGGGCCAGCGATTGCACGCCCTGGAAGACGTGGCCGAAGACCCGGTCGAAGCGGTCGAGATTGCGCTCGTCCTTCACGAGGCAGGCGCGGGACAGGTAGTAGAAGTCGTCGATCCGCTTCTCGGCGAGGTCGCGGTCGAGCGCCTCCATCAGCGTCAGGTATTCGCGAAGCGTGACCGGCACCTTCGCGGCGCGAAGCTCGGTGAAGAAGCGCAGGAACATGGGGCGTTGTCGGACCGGCCGTGATGTGGGTCAAGCCGTGGCCCGAAGGCAGGGCAGGCGGCGGCGCGACTGGACATCTCGCGGCAGCCGGGGAGAAGTGGCCCGATGCCGCTCTACTTCGCCTATGGTTCGAACATGGACCGCGATGCCATGGCGTCGCGCTGTCCGGCGTCGCGGGCGCTCGGCCCCGCCCGGCTCGAACGCCATCGGCTTGTCATCATGCGGGAAGGCTATGCCTCCGTCATCCACGACCCCCGCCGTGCGGTGCATGGCCTGCTCTGGGACCTGTCGCTGGCCGATGTCCTGGCGCTCGACCGCTACGAGGGCGTCTCGGGCGGGCTCTACGTGAAGCGCCACCTCGCCGTCATGACGGGCGTCGGAGCCCGCCGGGCGCTCGTCTATCTCGGCACCAATGCCGGGCCCGGCGTGCCGCGACCGGGCTATCTCGAAGGCGTGATCGAGGCAGCCCGGGCGGCCGGCCTTCCCGAGCCCTACCGGGCCGAGATCGCGGCCCTGTCCGGGCGACCGGGCGGCGAGGGACGGGCGCCGGTTCTGGTCCCGGCCGTCCGCCCGACGCGGCGGACGCCGCTCGACCCGCCCCGGCCGGTCGGCGGAACGGGCTGGCGCTGGACGCCGTGAGCGCCATCCGGGTCGTGATAAGCGGCCGCGTCCAGGGCGTCGGCTTCCGCTACTGGACCGGGCGCGAAGCCGGGCGGCATGGCCTCGCCGGCTGGGTGCGTAACCGCCGCGACGGCTCGGTCGAGGCCGTGTTCGCCGGACCCGCCGAGGCCGTCGCCGCGATGCTCGAAGCCTGCCGGCAGGGCCCGGCCGGCGCGCGCGTGGACGCGGTCGCGGAGCATCCGGCCTCGGCCGAGGAGGCCGGGGAGGGAGGGTTCAGGCAGTTGCCGACGGAGTAGCGCACTGCCTCTCCCAGCTTGGCGGGGCGAGGTCTGTCTAAACCTTCTTCGGCGCCCAGGCCTCGACCGGCCCGCCGGCCTTCTTCCAGGCGCCGAACCCGCCCTCGATATGGGCAACCGGCTTTAGCCCCATCTCCTGCGCCGTCCCGGCCGCGAGCGCCGAGCGCATGCCGCCGGCACAGAAGAAGACGAAGCGCTTGTCCTCGGCAAAAACCGGCTTGTGGTAGGGGCTCTCGGGGTCGATCCAGAATTCCAGCATCCCGCGCGTGCAATGGAAGGCGCCCGGCACGCGGCCGTCGCGTTCGAGTTCGCGCGGGTCGCGGATGTCGACGAGCACGACGTCGTCGCGGCCGGCGAGCGCGATGGCATCCGCGGCCGGGATGGTCTCGATCCGGGCATTCGCCTCGTCGATCATGGCCTTGTAGCCGTGGGTGATGGTCTGGGGCATGGTCGCTCGGTCTCCTCGCCGGGGGAGATGGGGCCGTGCGCGGCGGGAGGTCAACGGCGGACAGCATGGCAGGTTCGGGTTTCACGGTCGCCGACCTCGTCGCGCTCGGCTTCTTCGCGATGGCTTGGCTGTCCTACCATTTCGCCGTGGAGCGGAGCTCCGCCGGGCCTCGCAGCCTGAACCGCCTGATGAACCGGCACCGCTACGCCTGGAAGCGTGCCCTTCTCACGCGCGAAAACCGCATCATCGACGCGAACATCAACGCCTCGCTCCAGAACGGCACGGCCTTCTTCGCCTCGACCTCGTTCCTCGCCATCGGCGGCTCGCTGACGCTGCTCCGGTCCGCTGACGAGGCCGTCACCTTGTTCTCGCAACTCCCGTTCGGGCTCGAGACCTCGCGTCTCGCCTGGGACGCGAAGGTGATGGGTCTGACGGTCATCTTCGTCTACGCGTTCTTCAAGTTCGCCTGGTCGTATCGCCTGTTCAACTACAGCGCGATCCTGATCGGGGCCGTGCCGGAGCGGAGTCTCGGGCCGAGCGAGGCGGCCGAGCTCGCGGCCTGGCGCGCGGCCTCGATGAACACGGTCGCGGGACGGCATTTCAACCGCGGTCAGCGGGCCTTCTTCTTCGCGCTCGCCTATCTGGGCTGGTTCATCTCCGCCTACGTTTTGATCGCGACCACCGGATTCGTGCTCTACGTGATGTGGCACCGCCAATTCGCCTCGGACGCGGTCGCCGCCCTGTCGCGCGGCCCCTGGCCGGACGGGCCATGACCCGACTCTCCTTCTCCGACGACGACATCGCCCGCACCATGCTCGACCTCGTCACCGAGCGCGGCGCCGGCAAGACGATCTGCCCGTCCGAGGTCGCCCGGGCTCTCGGCGGACCTCATCCGGATGGATGGGGACCCTTGATGACGCCGGTCCGGCGGGTCGCGGTCGCGCTGATGAAGGACGGCCGGGTGGTGATCCGGCGCAAGGGTCGCCCGGTCGACTCCGACGATTTTCGGGGCGTCTACCGGATCGGGCCTGCCGACACCCTGTCCGGACCGACGGGAGAGGGTGAGGACGGCCCCGGGAACAGCGCCTCGGAGCGTCCGGACAGGCGGTAGATCACGAGGCCGACCCATTCGCGGACCGCGAGATCGAAGCGGTCGATGCTGGAGGCCATCGACGATCCCGCGGCCAGGAGGTCGCTCCGCGCGCCGCTTCTGTAATCCACAGGATAGGGCGTGACGGCGAATCCGACAGCCCGGAAGACGCCCATCGCACGTGGCATGTGCCAGGCCGAGGTGACGAGGAGCCAGCGCTCGCCCGGTTGGGGGGTGACGAGCCTGCGGACCTCCCCGGCATTCTCGGCCGTGGTGCGCGAGCGGTTCTCGAAGATGATCCGGCTTGCCTCGATTCCGAGCGTCGGGGCGAACCGCTCGACCGCGTCCGCCTCCGGCTTGCCACCCTTGATCAGCGCGCCGTTGCCGCCGGAGAAGACGATGCGGGCCTGCGGGTAGCGGCGGGCGAGATCCGCCATCGCGATTACCCGTTCGGCCGCGTCGCCCACCACGAGCTGGCCACGCGCGAACCCGGTATTGGGATGCACGGCGCCGCCGAGCACGATCACGCCCGCCACCGACCCGGAATCATCACCGAAGGCCGGGAAGCGATTCTCGAGCGGCAGCAGCAGCCAGAAGCCGGCCGGGGCGAGCCCCAGAAAGGCGAGGAGAAGGAGGCTCGCGAGGCAGAGCCGCCGGCCCCACCGCCTCGCCCCGGCCAAGGCGCCGAGCAGGGCCAGAATGACGAGGAGGTTCGACGGCGTCGCGAGATACCCGGCGACCTTCGAGACGGCGAACATCGCCGTCGCCGGCGGCCTGCGTCAGCTCCGGCTGCGCTCCGCCTCGAAACGGGCCTTCGCCTCGGCATTCGGCGGATAGAGGCCGGGGAGGGGCGTGCCCCGCTCGACCTCTTTCATGATCCAGAGTTCGAGCAGCTCCTGGTCGGGCCCGGCCTTCGCGACCTCCTCGACGAAGGCGGCCGGGATCACGACGGCGCCGTCGCCGTCCAGCACGATGACGTCGTCCGGGAAGACGGCCACGCCGCCGCAACCGATCGGCTCGCCCCAGCCGACGAAGGTGAGGCCGGCGACCGAGGCCGGGGCCGCGATGCCGGCGCACCAGACGGGGAGGCCGGTCGATTCGACGCCGACACCATCCCGCACGACACCGTCGGTCACGAGGGCGGCGACGCCGCGCTTCTTCATCCGGGCGCACAGGATGTCGCCGAAGATGCCGGCCTCGGTCACGCCCATCGCATCGACGACGGCGATTGCGCCGTCCGGCATCGCCTCGATCGCGCCGCGGGTGGATTTCGGCGACGACCAGGATTCGGGTGTGGCGAGGTCCTCGCGAGCCGGCACGAAGCGAAGCGGGAAGGCCGGCCCGACGATGCGCTCGCCGGCCTGGAAGGTCGGCCGTGGCCCCCGCATCCAGGTGCGCCGGATGCCCTTCTTCAGGAGGATCGTGGTGATCGTTCCGGTGGAGGTGGCCCGGAGCGCGTCGGCGAGGGCCTTGTCGAGCGGCATGATCTGGTCCTCACGCGGCGTCCCGGTCCCAGTCGGGCGCGAATTCTGGGTCGACGACGCGTCCGCCCGGCCGGCGCAGCGCGGAGAGCGCGGACATCTCGTCGGCCGTGAGCGCGAAGTCGAACACGTCGAGATTCTCGGCGATGTGTCTCGGCGTGCCGGATTTCGGGATCGCGACCACGCCGGGCTGCTGCACGTGCCAGCGCAGGATCACCTGCGACGCGGACTTACCATGCCGGGTCGCGATCTCCCGGACGGCGCGCTCGCCGAGAACCGCCGTGCGGCCGAGCGGGCAATAAGAGGTCAGCACCATGCCGTGCAGGCGGCAGGCGGCCAGCACCGAATCCTGGGCCAGGAAGGGATGATACTCGACTTGGTTCACCGCCAGCGGCTCGGTGGCGAGCCGAACAGTCTCGTCGAGCATGGCGGCGGTGTAGTTCGACACCCCGACATGGCGGGCGAGGCCCCGGCGCTTCGCCTCGCAAAGGGCGGCGGTCGAGCGCTCCAGCGGCACGGCCTTGTTCGGCCAATGGATAAGCAGCAGGTCGACCTCGGACAGCCCGAGCCGCTTCAGGCTTTCCTCGGCCGACCGTTCGAGGTCTCCCGGGGCGATGTCGTCGAGCCAGATCTTGGTCGTCACGAACACGTCCGCGCGCGCGATCCCGCTCAGCTTCAGCCCGGCGCCGACGGCCTGCTCGTTGCCATACATCTTCGCCGTGTCGATGTGGCGATAGCCGGCCGCGATCGCCGCTTTCACGGCCTCGCTGCACCGCTCTCCCTCGAGCCTGAAGGTGCCGAGCCCGATCGCCGGGATGGCGGCTCCGTGCGCGGTGACGGTGTGGGCCTGAGTCATGCGACACTCATGAAAGGGTCCGAGGGCCGAAGGCATTCACGTATGAACACCAGCCGTCAATATGCGCGGTCAGGCGCGAGCGGTTAGGGTCATCGTGAAGACCGCATTCGGAGACTGTCAGCCTTGGACCAGCGGTTCAGCAGCATCGTCGTCGACCTCGAGAAGCTTCGGGATTACTGCTTGAGTGAGACACATCCGCGGGGTCGCCACAATGCACGCGTGTTCCGATCCCGACTTGGGCTTTCGGCGCAGGATGCGAGCCTCCTGCGTGATGCGATGCTCGCGGCTGCGCAGGATCGACCCGATCTGAGGCTTTCGACGTCCGATGGTTTCGGCCAGCGCTACGTATGGGATATCCCGATCACCACGGCCGTCGGACATGCAGTGGTCCGTTCCGCCTGGATCGTCATCACCGGAACGAATGTGCTACGTTTGACGAGCTGTTACGTTCTGTGATGCGGTTGGAAGACAGGCGGAAGCGACCATGACGTCCACCGTTCAACTTCTGGATATGGTCGCCATCATCGCCGACCTCCCTGGTGCGGGATTGCTGCGAGGGCAGGTTGGTACGATCGTCGAGGCGCTTGCCCCCGACGTCTATGAGGTCGAGTTCTCGGACGATGAGGGGCGTACCTACGCGCAAGCCGCATTGAGAAAGGACCAGCTCCTCGTGCTGAAATACCAGCCGCTAAAAGCGGCCTAATAACAACGCGCGAGCCCGTCGAACTCGTGACCGAACTGCAGGGATCTCCGTCGCCCGCCGCTCGTACCCCAGGCTCCGCTTGGGCGAGGACGGCCGGCGTAGGTGGCGGAGGTTTTGACCAGGGTCGGCCGGCTGACGATCAGCTGAGCGGTACCGCCATCACGACCCGGGCCCCAGGCCTTTCGGAGATGCGGGCGAACCAAGCCTCGAGATTCGGCAGCGAGGGGCGTTCGATCGGCAACGCCAGCCAGCGCTTCACGTGGCAGCCGAGCGGGATGTCGCCCATGCTGAAGCTGTCGCCCGCGAGGTAGGGCCGGTCGGCGAGCCGGGCGTCGATGATGTGGGCCATGGCCGCGCTCGCCCCGGTCGACTGCGCGATGACGGACGCGTCGCGCGCTTCCGGCTTGGTCCGGACCAGCTGCCAGAAGACGTCGCGGAGCGCCGGGGTCGCGGTCGTCGCCTGCCAGTCCATCCAGCGCTCGGCGTCGGCCCGCATCCGGAGGTCGGCCGGAAGGAGCGTCGAACCGGGATGCCGGGCGACGAGGTAGCGGATGATGGCGTTGGATTCGAAGAGCGAGAAGCCGTCGCTCTCCTCGAGCACGGGCACGAGCCCGTTCGGGTTCATGCGCCGATATTCCGGCGTGTTGACGATGCCGAAGGCGCCGCCGGCATCGACGCGCTCGTAGCGGAGATGGAGCTCGTCGAGCGCCCAAACGACCTTCTGGACGTTGATTGAGCTGAGCCGGCCCCAGAGTTTCAGGTGGGTCATGCGCGGTCGCCTTCGAGCAATGCCTCGAGCGCGAGATCGTAGGACATGGCGCCGAACCCGGCGATCACGCCGCGCGCGACCGGCGCGATCAGCGAGCGATGCCGAAAGTCCTCGCGGGCATGAACGTTCGAGAGATGAACCTCGATGACGGCCGCGCCGGAGCCGGAGATGGCGTCACGGAGCGCGACGGAGGTGTGGGTATAAGCACCGGCATTCAGGATCACGCCCGCGCCGGCCAGCCCCGCCTCCTGGATCCAGCCGACGAGGTCACCCTCGTGGTTGGACTGGTGGAAGGCGAGGTCCGCGCGCGACGCGGCCCGTTCCCGCAGGCGGCGCTCGATGTCCGAGAGGCTCAGCGCGCCGTAGATCCCGGGCTCCCGCGTCCCGAGCAGGTTCAGGTTCGGGCCGTTCAGGACGACGATGCGATGCATGATCCGGCTCCGCCGGATCAGCTTCGTTCAGCGGGTCGAGTAGGCGAAGGAGTAGGACACCCGGAGGCCGACGGTGAACTGGTCTTCGGAGCCGATGTTGCGGACGATCGGGCTCCGGGCCGCGTCGCTCACGAGGCGGTCGTAGCCGACGAAGCCGGTCGTCGCCCAGGTCTCGTTCCAGCGATAGGTCACGGCTGCCAAGGCGCCGACCGAGGTCACGCCGCCGTCCGGCCGGAAGCTCCGCCCGACGCGCGTATTGATCGCCGCCTCGAAGGGGCTCACGCCGAAATAGCGGTTGTGCTGCTTGGAATCACCGAGCGCCAGGCGCGGGCCGATCGAGGCGGTGAACGGACCCATCTCATGCACGTAATCGAGCGCGAGATTGCCGGTGAAGCCGCTGTCGTCCCGGAAACCGTGCCGGGCCTCGATCCGCGCCCGGATGAAGGTCAGCGGCCAGTATTCGAGGAAGAGGCCGGATTCGACGTCGTATTGACGGCTGCGCAGGCCGGTGAGGCCGCGGTCGTCACGCCGGTTCCGGCCGGACTGGAAGCGGAAGACAGGCCCGAAGCGGAGGGACGGGTTCTCGATGATGGAGATCGATGCGCCGTCATCGGGCGCGAGGAAGCGGGCCGGCTCGTCCGAGCGGCGGTAGTTCAGGGACGG
This sequence comes from uncultured Enterovirga sp., assembly GCF_964242715.1. Lineage (NCBI taxonomy): Bacteria > Pseudomonadati > Pseudomonadota > Alphaproteobacteria > Hyphomicrobiales > Methylobacteriaceae > Enterovirga > uncultured Enterovirga sp. The sequence goes on along the minus strand of NZ_CAXTAZ010000031.1, from coordinate 12,237 downwards.
GAAGAAGTTTCCGGATATCTGGTCCGATCCGACATAGGAGGGAGCGGCGGCCCCTGTGACCGACAGGGTCACGATGTAGGTGTCGCTCGTCCCAGCCGGGGGCGGACGGTAACGCGTCAGGATGGGCGCCTGCTGCGCCGAGGCGGCGATGGGGCCCGCCAACACGAGCGCCAGTCCGAGCACGACCTTGCGAAACGTCATCCAAATGTCCCCGACCGACGCTTCACAGCGACTCATTGCTGCTCCACCAATACCGGCTTCAGGTGAACGGCTTCAACGCTCCTGCCACCGTTCCGTCACGATCCGGAGCCGCCTGTGCTCTTCGGACATCAGTGAGGCGGCGGGGCTTCAGCAATACGATTCGAGCGTGCCGCGGCGGCGCACGTCGAGTGTCGCGCAGTGGAAGGCGCCGCCGAAGGGGCCGTAGCCGAGGAAGGGGCAAGGGATCGGGTCGAAGCCCCAATCCTTCAGGGCCTTGATCAGCGTCGGCTGGGACTGGTCGACGACCACCTTCTTGTCCGTCAGCGACAGGACGTTGATCGAGGTCCAGGGGGAGCACATCGAGATCTTCGCCATCACGCCCTCGACCGCGTCGGGGCGCGGCGCGACCAGGATGTCCCAATTCTTCAGCGCCGCCGGCAGGTTCTCGACGTCGCAATAATCCGGATTGACCAGCACCTTGCCGGGGGCGAGCGGCATGAAGGTCGAGTCGATATGCATGGGTTGCTTGCAGAGGCTCGGGATCTCGTGGATCCGGAAGCCGTCGCCGAGATGCCGGCGCAGCCATTCGACGCCGAAGCGGTTCGTCACGTTCGAGATCGTCACGAAGAGGTCGCGGCCGCAGCGCACGAAATCCGCCGCGTCGAAGACCGGCTCCCATTCGTTGATGGTGTAATGCATCGCCTCGCCCTTGGCCGGGATGCGGTAATCGTGGCGGTAGAGGTCGTCGAGAAGCTGCGGCCTCGGCGCCGAGGTCCAGCGTGCGCCGGCCCGGAAATATTCCTTGAACAGGGTCCGGTAGGCGTCGCCCTCGAAATAGCGGGTGCGCCAGCACATCGGGCTCTCGATGATCTCGTCGCCGACGACGAGATAGCCGTCGCGGGGGCAGGCCGTGCAGAAGCCGCGCGACGACCAGGCCGGTGTCGAGAACTTCGCCTTCCAGTCGATCACGTCCGGCCGGCGCACGGTGATGCCCTCGCCCTCCAGGATCGCGATGAAGGCATCGAGGTCCCTCTGGGCGAGCTTCCGCATCCAGGCGGGATAGCGGTAGCCGCCGACGAAGCGGTAGAGCTTGGCCGCGAGCGGCGGCAGGTTGAAGGTGACGGTGACGTGGTCGGACGGGATCGTCGCGCCTTCCAGCCGTCCGACGATCACCTCCTCGAGCGGGTCCCACTCGGTCCAGGACATCACCGTCGCGTTCGATGAGGCGGCCGGCAGGCGGACATCCTGGCGGGCGGAAGCGGGTGCGCCGTTGAGTGCGGCGGGGCGGTCTGGCATGTCGGTCGTGCGCATGGGCTTCGGTCTCGGGTCCTCTCGGGTCCCGCTCCGACCGGCCGCGAAACGGCGTCGGCGGATGGCCCGGAATGCGGGTCGGCGGCGCGCGCCGAGGTGAACCTCCGGCACGACGCCACCGGCATCCCCGCAGACGCGGGGATCAGCCGGGCCGGGTCCTATAGCAGAGGCCCTAACCAATCCAACCTTTTCAGGCGGGGTGTGGCGACAATTCGCGGGCATCGATACGGGGATTCGGCTAGAGGAGCCGAAAATACGGAATACTCGCCGCTGTCCCGCCGACGGCCGACCGGACGTCATGAAACGCTTCGCCCTCGCTGCATTCCTCGTCGGCGTCACGCTCTTCAGCGTGCTGATCGCCTGGTCCGGCTTCCACGATGTGAGCGCGGCCGTTCTCAGCGCCGGCTGGGCGACCGCCATCGTCGTGCTGGCTCGCGCGGTCGCGATCGTCGTGGAGGGGGTTGCCTGGCAGATGCTGTTCCCGCCCGGGCAGGGCCTCGGCACGAGCATCTGCATCCTTCTTCGGTTCGTGCGCGAGGCCGTGAACCAGCTTCTTCCGGTCGCGGCGGTCGGCGGCGACGTCGTGGGCGCACGGCTGGCCACCTTCTGGCGGACCGACGGCGCGCTCGCCGGGGCCACCATCTTCGCCGATGTCGCGATCCAGGCCGGGACGCAGTTCCTGTTCGCGGTGGCGGGCCTCGTGATCCTCTTCGTCCTGAAGGGAGACGGCGAACTGGTCCGCTACGCCGCGCTCGGGCTGGGGCTGGGGGCCGCCGGCATCGGCGCTTTCCTGTTCATCCAGGGACGGCAGGGATCGCGCTGGATCGGCGGCGCGCTCCAGCATGTCGGGGGAGGCCGCGACTGGGCCGGCGTGAGGCTGGTCGAGCGGCTCTGGGAGCGGCTCGGCGCCGTCTACGACCGTCCCCGTCAGGTCGCGGGCTCGGCGTTCCTGCATCTCGTCGTGTGGGTCTTCGGCTCGGTCGAGGTCTATGTCGCCCTGCACGCCATGGGCTATCCGATTACGGTCGCCGAGGCGATCGTGATCGAGAGCCTGGGCCAGGCGGTCCGGGGCGCCGCCTTCGCCATCCCGGGCGGGCTCGGGGTGCAGGAGGGCGGCTATGTCGCGCTCTGCGCTCTGTTCGGGATCCCGCCGGGTCCGGCTCTCGCGCTCTCGCTCGTGAAACGGGTGGCCGATCTCGTCCTTGGCCTGCCCTTCCTGGCCGTCTGGCAGGTGCTGGAAGGCCGGCACGCGCTGCGCGCAACGCCGCCCGTGCCCGATCCGGCGGCGAGCTCTTTCGTCGGCCGCGGCGGGTGAGCGTCCTCGGCGCTCTCTTCCTGCTGCCGGCCGGGATCGGCATCGTCTATCTCTGCCTCGCGGCCGTGATGGTCGCCCGCCTCTCCCTACGGCGAGCTCCTACCGTTGCGGCGGTGCCCTCGGTCACGATCCTGAAGCCGCTGCATGGCGCCGAGCCGGGGCTGTTCGAGAATCTCGCCTCCTTCGCCCGCCAGCATCATGCAGCGCCCGTCCAGATCGTGCTTGGGGTCCAGAACCCGGCCGATCCGGCCATCGCGGTCGCGCGGGAACTGCAGGCGGCCTATCCCGCGCTCCTGATCGACCTCGTGATCGACGGCCGGCAGCACGGGACGAACCGAAAGGTCTCGAACCTCGTCAACATGATGGGCGCGGCCCGGCACGAGGTCCTCGTGCTGGCCGACAGCGACATGCGGGTCGGGCCGACCTATCTCGCCGGCCTCGTCGCCGAACTCGCCCGGCCGGGCGTCGGCGCCGTGACCTGCCCATACCATGGGCTGCCGGTCGGGCATCTCTGGTCCAAACTGTCCGGGCTGGGGATCGACACGCATTTCCTGCCCGGCGTGGCGCTCGGAAGCGGCCTTGGCGCGGCCGAGCCCTGCATGGGCTCGACCATCGCGCTGCGCCGGGACACGCTCGACCGGATCGGCGGCTTGCCGGCGCTGGCCGACGCGCTCGCCGACGATTACGAACTCGGCGCGCGCGTGCGGGCGCTCGGACTTTCCATCGCGTTGACGCCCTTCACGATCGGGCATGTCTGCCCCGAGCGCTCGCTCGGGGAACTCGCCAGGCAGGAGCTGCGCTGGCAACGCACGGTGCGGCAGGTGGCGCCGGCCGGCCATCTGGGCTCCGTCCTCACCCATCCGTTGCCCTTCGCGATCGCGGCGCTCGCGGTCGATCCCGGCCCGGTGGCGGCCGGTATCCTTTTAACTGCGCTCGCAGCCAGGGTGGGGCTCTGCCTTGCCGTGGAGAGGGGTTTCAGCCTAAGGACGCATCCCTATTGGCTCGTGCCCGCACGAGATCTGTTGTCGTTCGCGCTGTTCGTCGCGAGCTTCCTCGGACGCGGCGTCAGCTGGCGCGGCTATCGCTACGAGGTGGCCCGGTCCGGCGCGCTCATCCCCAAGACGAGGCCCGACCCCCTATGATGCGGACCCTCTTCCTCCAGGCTCCCTCCTTCGACGGTTTCGATGGCGGCGCCGGATCGCGCTACCAGGCGCGCCGCGAGATCCAGTCCTACTGGTACCCGACTTGGCTCGCCCAGCCGGCCGCCCTGGTCGAGAATTCCAAGCTGATCGACGCGCCTCCGCACAAGACGACGCTCGCCGACGTCGTCGGCCAGGTGCGCGATTTCGATCTCGCCGTCCTCCACACCTCGACGCCCTCCTTCGCCTCCGACGTGAAGGTGATCGAGGCGATGAAGGCCGAGAACCCGAACCTCAAGGTCGGGCTCATCGGCGCCAAGGTCGCGGTCCAATCCGACGCGAGCCTCGCCGAGGCGCCGATCGTCGATTTCGTGGCCCGCAACGAGTTCGACTTCACCATCAAGGACGTCGCCGACGGCCATGACTGGTCCACGATCAAGGGGCTGTCCTACCGGAACGGCTCGGGCGTCGTGATGCACAACGAAGACCGGCCGGTCATGCACGACATGGACTCCCTGCCCTTCGTGACGCCCGTCTACAAGCGCGACCTGAAGATGGAGAATTACTTCATCGGCTACCTGAAGCACCCCTACATCTCGTTCTACACGGGACGGGGCTGCAAGAGCCGCTGCACCTTCTGCCTGTGGCCACAGACCGTCGGCGGGCACCGCTACCGGACGCGGTCGGTCGGGCACGTGATCGAGGAGGTCAAATTCGTCCTCCAGGCCTATCCGCAGATGAAGGAGCTTTTCTTCGACGACGACACCTTCACCGACGACCTGCCGCGCGCCGAGGCGATCGCGAAGGAACTCGGCAAGCTCGGCGTGATGTGGTCCTGCAACGCCAAGGCCAACGTGCCGCGCGAGACCCTCAAGGTGCTGAAGGACGGCGGGCTCCGGCTGCTGCTCGTCGGCTATGAATCCGGCAATCAGCAGATCCTGCACAACATCAAGAAGGGCATGCGGATCGAGGTCGCCGAGCAGTTCACCAAGGATTGCCACGAACTCGGCATCATGATCCATGGGACCTTTATTCTTGGCCTGCCGGGCGAGACGAAGGAGACCATCCAGGAGACGATCAAGTTCGCGACCCGGATCAACCCGCACACGATCCAGGTCTCGCTCGCTGCCCCTTATCCGGGTACCTTCCTGTACAAGCAGGCTCTCGAGAATGGCTGGCTCGATGCGGCCAATGCCGAGCTGATCAACGACAACGGCATTCAGATCGCGCCGCTCACCTATCCGGGCCTGTCGCACACGGAAATCTTCTCGTCGGTCGAGGATTTCTACAAGCGCTTCTATTTCCGGGTACCGAAAATCGCCTCGATCGTCGGCGAGATGGTCACCCAGCCCGACATGATGAAGCGCCGCCTACGTGAAGGGGTCGAGTTCTTCCGCTTCCTCAGGGAGCGCCGGGCCGTCGCCGCTTGATCTACTTGTCATTCCGGGGCGCCGAAGGCGAACCCGGAACCCATGACCAGACACAGATGCTTCCATAGGTACCGGGTTCTCGCCTTGCGAGCCCCGGAATGACGGGGGAAGCTCGATCCCTCGTCGTCACGGCCGACGATTTCGGCCTCGCGCCGCAGGTCAACGATGCCGTCGAGATCGCTCATCGCGACGGCATCCTGACGGGCGCGAGCCTGATGGTGGCGGAACCGGCCGCTGCGGATGCCGTTCTCCGGGCGAGCGCCCTTCCGGGCCTCGCCGTAGGCCTGCATCTGACACTGGTCGAGGGGAGGGCGGTGCTGCCGCCCGGCGAGATCCCCGATCTCCTCGGTCCTGACGGACGTCTCCGCACCGATCTTGCCCGCTACGGCACGGAGATATTCTTTCGGCCCTCGGTCCAGCGGCAGGTTGCGGCCGAGATCGCGGCGCAGTTCGAACGCTACAGGGACACCGGGCTTCCGCTCGACCACGTCAACGCTCACAAGCATTTTCACCTTCACCCGACGATCGCGCGGCTTCTCCTCGAGATCGGCCCGCGTTTCGGCATGCGGGCACTCCGCGTCCCGGTCGAGCCGCGCACGACCCTGCTGGCCATCGAACCCGGCGGCCGTCTCGGTGTCGAGGCCCGGCTCGTCGGCTGGTGGGCAATCGCGTTGCGGCAACGGGCCCGCGCCGCGGGTCTGGCGGTCGCCGACCAGGTCTTCGGCCTCGCCTGGTCGGGCGCCGTGGATGCGGGCCGCCTCGCGGGATTGCTCGAACGGCTTCCGCCGGGACGCACAGAGATTTACCTGCACCCGGCCCTGGCCGGCGGCTTCGACGGGCATGCGCCGGGCTACCGCTATGCCGACGAATTCGCAGCCCTCCTGTCGCCGGAGGTCGCCGAGGCGCTGGCCAGGAACGGCGCTGCGCGGTCGAGCTACGACGTCTGGGCCGGCGGCGGTTCGAAGGTCTCTCCGGCCTGATCCCTAGCGGGCGCAGACCAGCGTGAACGGTCCCGTTCGACATGTCGCCGACTTGCCGCCGGGCGCCTCCGCGTCGTCGAGCAGGATCGGTTGCGAGTCGGGCGGGCAGAAGGCCGACAGCAGCGTTTCGCCCGTCGCGCAGCGGGCGCGTGTCAGCACCTTGCGGAAGGTGCGGTAAGTCACTCTCATCCCGGCTCCCGGCAGGGTCGATTCGGAGGCGCTGACCTGGCCGTCCAGGGCGGCGCCCTGATCAGGCGGGGAAGGCCCGCCTTGCGCGGCCACGCTCCCGCCCCAACCGGTCGCGACAAGCGCGGCCATGGCGAATCTCAACTCCGACCGTCGCCTCACGGGATCCTCCTCGCCGCCCATGCTGCATCTCCGGCCGCTCTCTCCCGCCCCGATGACCGAACGGCCGGGGCCCCGCAACCTCCTCCGGGGATTCCTCGTCGTCGCGCTGGCACTCGTCGCAGTCGCCCCGGCCCGCGCCGTCGCGCCGGTCCCGGCCTCCGGCTGCCGCGCGCTCGCCCATGGCGGCGCGAGCTACACGATCTGCAGCTTCGACCTCCGCCGCTACGCGCTCAAGCTCTTCCTCGGCAATGCCGACGGCCAGCCCTATGGCAGCCTCGCCAATCTGGCGCGCTCGCCCGCGGGCGCCAATCTCGCGATGGCGATGAATGCCGGCATGTATCATCACGACCTCTCGCCCGTCGGCCTCTATGTCGAGGACGGGCGGCAGCTGAAGCCCGCGAACCAGGCCGCGGGGCCCGGCAATTTCCACATGAAGCCGAACGGCGTCTTCTACGTCGCGGAGGGCCGTGCAGGCCTTCTCGAAACCGGCGCCTTCCTGAAAAAGCGTCTCCGGGCGACGATCGCCACGCAATCCGGCCCGATGCTGGTCATCGACGGGCGGCTCCATCCCCGCTTCTCCGACGAGGGCCCGTCCCGCAAGATCCGGAACGGGGTCGGGTTGCGGGACGCCAACAGCGTTGTCTTTGCGATCTCCGACGAACCGGTCAGCTTCGGGGCCTTCGCGCGCCTGTTCCGTGACGAACTCGGCTGCCGCAACGCCCTCTTCCTCGACGGCTCCATCTCGGCGCTGCACGCCCCTGCGCTGGGCCGCACCGACATGTCGCTGAAGCCTCTCGGCCCGATCGTCGGCGTCCTCGCCAAGTGACGAGGGGAGGGCTCTCGCCCGCATGAGCCACGACCTCCGGATCGGGACGGCCGGCTGGGCGATCCCTCGTGCGGTCGCAGACCGCTTCGCCGAGACCGGGAACTCGCTCGCGCGCTATGCGGGCCGGTTCGGCGCGGCCGAGATCAATTCGAGCTTCCACCGACCGCATCGGCCCGGCACCTATGCGGGCTGGGCGGCCTCCGTGCCGGACGGCTTCCGCTTCGCCGTGAAGGTCCCGAAGACGGTGACGCACGGCCTCAAGCTCGTGGACGCCGGGGCCGAACTCGAGCGTTTCGTCGGGGTAATCCAAAATCTCGGCCCGAAACTCGGGCCGCTTCTCGTCCAGCTCCCGGCGAGCCTCGGCTTCGACGAAGCGGTCGCCGAGTGCTTCTTCCGGCAGTTGCGCGACCTCTGCCCCGGCCCGATTGTCTGCGAGCCGCGGCATCCGACCTGGTTCGACGAGCCGGCCGACCACATGCTGCGCGACCTCGGCGTGGCCCGCGTCGCGGCCGATCCCGTCCGGACTGGCACGAGCGCCGAGCCCGGTGGGTGGCCGGGCCTCGTCTATATCCGCCTGCACGGCGCGCCCCGGATGTACTATTCGGACTACGTTTCGGACTATCTGTCCGGACTGGCCGAGCGTCTCCGCGGCGCCACGGTCGAGACCTGGTGCATGTTCGACAATACGGCTTCGGGCGCCGCCTGTGCGAACGCACTCGACTTGCTGGCCATCCTCGACGCCCGACCCACGGACGGAGCCTAGGACGAAGAAGGGTTGGAGCGGGTGAAGGGAATCGAACCCTCGTCATCAGCTTGGAAGGCTGTTGCTCTACCATTGAGCTACACCCGCTGATCGGGCGGGACGCCATGGTGGGGGAAGTAGGACTCGAACCTACGAAGGCATAGCCAGCGGATTTACAGTCCGCCCCCTTTGCCGCTCGGGACATTCCCCCGTCACAGGCGCACGCGCGACCATGTCCCGGAACCTGACGGCGCCGGGAGGCGGGGTTATGGTGAGCGGTCCCGAGGGTGTCAACCCGACGGCCGCCGGCGCCCCTGGACAATGGGCGAGGCGTCCCCGATGACCGTCGGATGAAGAAAGATCACCGCCCCGGAGACGATCGCGCCGGAATGCCGGGCACGAGGTCGGCCGGAGCCCGCATGCGGGGCGCGCCGGCCGACGGCCACGAGGTGGTGCTCTACGGCTTCCACCCGGTTGCCGAGGCGCTCGCCAACCCCCGCCGCCGCATCCGTCGCCTGCTCCTGACGGAAAATGCGGCGGTGCGGCTCCGGACCGAGCATCCCGAACTGGCATTCGAGCCCGAGATCGTCCGGGCCGACGCCATCAGCCGCCTCGTCGAGGCGGATGCGGTCCACCAGGGCTTCTATCTCGAGGCCGACCCGCTTCCGTCCCTCGATCTCGACGATCTCGGGCCCGACGCGCTCGTCCTCGCGCTCGACCAGATCACCGACCCGCATAATGTCGGGGCGATCACCCGCACGGCCGCCGCCTTCGGGGTCGACGCCATCATCACCACGAACCGACACAGCCCCTCCGCCACGGGCGTCCTGGCGAAGGCCGCCTCGGGCGGGCTCGAACACGTGCCGGTCGTGAGCGTGCGCAACCTTTCCGACGCGCTGATCGTCCTCGGGAAACGCGGGTTCCGGCGGATCGGGCTCGATTCGGAGGGCGACACGCCGCTCGGCGCGGTGCCGCCGGGGCGTCCGGCCGTGGTCGTGCTCGGCGCCGAAGGCCGCGGCCTGCGCCAGCGCACGCGCGACAATTGCGACGTCGTCGCTCGGCTCGACATGCCGGGCGCCGTGAAGAGCCTCAACGTCTCGAATGCGGCGGCCGTCGCGCTCTATGCCCTGTGCGGCCCGGGCTCCGAGCCGGTCAGCGGAGACGCGTGACGCGCGGTCCGGAGGACACCACGCCGCTCTCGCCCGTGGCATCGTCCGACCGTGCCGCGACCGCGCGGCCGGAGCGGCGCGAACTCGCGCCCACGCGCGAGGATTTCGGCGCTATCACGTAGATCGCGGGCGGCAGGACGGCGGGAGCCGGAATGCCGGCCGCGACCGGCAGCCCCGGCTCGCGCGGAAGCGGGAGGCGCGGCGAGGCGTAGCCGGCGTCCCCGTAGGCGAGGCCACCGTAGGCACCGGCGAAGCCGTAGCCGCCGAAGCCGGCCAAGCTGTAGCCCTCCCGGCCAGGACCGCGACCATGTCCAAACCGACGATGCTGGCCGAACCGGCCGGCGCCGCGAAAGCCGCGGCCCTCGAAGCGCAGGAAGCCGGCTTGTCGGCCGAAGCGGGCGCCGTACCCGGCCCGCACGCCTCCGGTCGGCCGGGCCGCGAAACCGGGCCCTGCAAACCCGCGGCTTCGCGCGGACGCTTCGGCAAGTCCGGCCAGGACGAGGCCGGAGGCGGCGACGGTCAACAACACAAGGCGGGACAATACAGGCCGCATAGCGACACCCCTCTGGTCCGGCCTCCTCACCGCAACCTTAGCACCACGACTCCGCATCACACGAACGCCGACGTTAGACCTAGGTTGCACGACGAAATGCCGAGGCGATCCCCGTCGACGCGCTGCGATGCCGCGCCTATGGCTGCGACATCGCGTCCCGACTGGTTCGGGGCGACGTTCCGGCGCGCGCAAGACCCGTCGGACACGAACGAGAGATGGAGGGCGCCACCATGGCTGTTGCAGCCGCGACCACGACACAAGCAGCCCAGAGGCCGATGACGAAAGAGGAGAGGAAGGTCATTCTGGCCTCCTCGCTCGGAACGGTCTTCGAGTGGTACGACTTCTACCTCTACGGGTCGCTCGCCGCGATCATCGCCAACCAGTTCTTCTCCGCCTTTGACGTCACGACACGAAACGTCTTCGCGCTTCTCGCTTTCGCGGCAGGCTTCCTGGTTCGTCCATTCGGCGCGCTCGTCTTCGGCCGCATCGGTGACCTCGTCGGCCGGAAATACACCTTCCTGATCACCATCCTGATCATGGGCGTGTCGACATTCATGGTCGGGCTCCTGCCGTCCTACGCCCAGATCGGCTGGATCGCTCCGGTTGTCCTCATCATCCTGCGCATGCTTCAGGGCCTCGCGCTCGGCGGAGAATATGGCGGCGCGGCGGTCTACGTCGCCGAGCACGCGCCTCCCGGTCGGCGCGGCTTCTACACGAGCTGGATCCAGACGACGGCGACAGTCGGTCTTCTGCTGTCCTTGATGGTCATCCTCGCGCTTCGGGTGTTCATGGGTGAGGCCGGCTTCACCACCGGCGAAGGCTGGCCGATCGCCGGCTGGCGCATCCCGTTCCTGCTCTCGGTCGTGCTGCTCGGGATCTCGGTCTGGATCCGGCTTCAGCTGAACGAATCTCCCGCCTTCCAGAAGATGAAGGACGAGGGCACCCGCTCCAAGGCGCCGCTGACCGAAGCCTTCGGCCAGTGGAGGAATGCGAAGGTCGTGATCTTCGCTCTCCTCGGCCTCGTCGCAGGTCAGGCCGTGGTCTGGTACACGGGCCAGTTCTACGCCCTGTTCTTCATGCAATCGATCCTGAAGGTCGACCTCTTCACGGCCAACGTCCTGGTCGCGTGGTCGCTGATCCTCGGCACCGGCGGGTTCATCCTGTTCGGATGGTGGTCGGACATCATCGGCCGCAAGCCGATCATCCTCGGCGGCTGCCTCATCGCGGCGATCACCTTCTTCCCGCTGTTCCAGGCCCTGACGAACGTCGTGAGCCCGAAACTGTCGGCAGCGCTCGACAACGTGAAGGTGCAGGTCGTCGCCGACCCGGCCGTCTGCGGCTCGGTGTTCGATCCCGTCGGCATCCGGACCTTCACCGAACCTTGCGACATCGCCCGGGTGGCTCTGGCTCGCGCGGCCGTGAAGTACGAGCTCGTGCCGGGGCCCGCCGGCACTCCGCCGAGAGTCACGTTCAATGGCAAGGACGTGCCGATCTCGACCGGCACGCCGGCGGCTGCGGCCGTGCCCGCGGCCGGCACGACGGCCGCCACCCCGGCCCGTCCAGCCGTCTCTGCGCTCAACGCCAACATCGCCGGGTTAAATCGGGCGGCCATCGATGCCGGCTATCCTCAGGGTGCGGTTTTGGCCACGGCCACTGCTCCCGCCCGGCCAGGCGACCCGAGCATCGTGAAGGTGGACGGCTTCTTCTCCGCGCTGTTCAACTGGCAGGCGTTGAAGGCCATCCTGATCCTGACGATCATGGTCCTCTACGTCACGGCGGTGTACGGGCCGATCGCCGCCGCCCTGGTCGAGTTCTTCCCGACCCGGATCCGGTACACGGCGATGTCGCTGCCCTATCACATCGGCAACGGCTGGTTCGGCGGCTTCCTGCCTCCCACGGCCTTTGCCATGGTGGCGGCGACCGGCGACATCTTCTACGGCCTCTGGTACCCGGTCGTGATCGCCCTGATGACCTTCGTGATCGGTCTTCTGTTCGTGCCGGAGACCAAGGACCGGGACATTTTCACCTACGAGGGCGAGCGCCGCTAACAGCAATTACTTCACTACCCAGAAATGCCGAACCCCGCCCTCGTGGCGGGGTTCTTCGTTTCCGGCCTCTTTCCCGGAGCGGCCCCCGCATGGTAGCCCGGCACCGCGCGGGACGCCGGCTTAGCTCAGCGGTAGAGCAGCGGTTTTGTAAACCGAAGGTCGGGGGTTCAATCCC
>NZ_CAXTAZ010000030.1:0-63424 GCF_964242715.1 uncultured Enterovirga sp. | reverse complement strand
GCCGGGTCGGCGAGGTCATCATCCGGACCTGGCAGACGGCCGACAAGATGAAGCGGCAGCGCGGGGCCCTGCCGGGCGACACCTCCGGTCACGACAACCTGCGGGCCCGCCGCTACGTTGCGAAATACACGATCAACCCGGCCATCGCGCATGGCGTCTCGAAGCATATCGGCTCGGTCGAAGTAGGAAAACTCGCCGATCTCGTCGTCTGGTCGCCGGCCTTTTTCGGCGTGAAGCCCGATTGCATCATCAAGGGCGGCATGATCGCGGCCGCGCCCATGGGCGACCCGAACGCCTCCATCCCGACGCCGCAGCCCGTGCATTACCGGCCGATGTTCGGCGCCTATGGCCGCGCCCGGACCCAGACCTCGCTCACCTTCGTGTCCCAGGCCGCGATCGAGGACGGCCTCGCCCACCGCCTCGGCTGCGGCAAACAGCTCGTCCCGGTCGAGAATGTGCGCGGCGGCATCTCGAAGAAGAGCATGATCCACAACGACGCGACCCCGGTGATCGAGGTCGATCCCGAGACCTACGACGTGCGCGCCGACGGCGAACTCCTCGTCTGCGAACCGGCGGACGTGCTGCCGATGGCGCAGCGGTATTTTTTGTTCTGATCCGCCCCGTTCACGGGCATCGAGGCAGCCGATCTATTTAGTAGCACAAACAGCGACCTGTGCTACTAAGTTCAAGTGGACCCGCTCCCGCTCAGCATCCAGACCCTGTACGCCGACCTTCTGCAGCAGGCGGAGACGGCGAGTCGTGACGAGGCGACCGTCGTGACGACGGAGGTAAATGGCGTTCGCTATCTGCGGCTGCAGCGCTGGGTCGGCGCCAAACGGGTGGTCGAGCATCTTGGGCGAGGCGACGATCCTGCAGTTCGGGCGAGGGCGGACCGGGCAGGTATCGAGATGCAAGGCCGTCGCGAGCGGCGCAAGCTTGTCGCCGCACTTCGGCGCTTCGTCGGGGGACCCAGCCCGAAGCTCGGCAAGGTGCTGCACACCCTTGCCTATGCCGGCCTGTTCGAACGGGGCGCGGTCCTGGTCGGAACCGGAGCCTATCAATGTTATCCGGCGCTGATCGGCGACCGCCTGGCCGCATCCGCTCTGACGACCCAGGACGCCGACATCGCAACGGCCGACCTTGCGCTGAGCGGAGCCGTCGAGGGCGAGGACCTCGCAACGATCCTTCGCCGGGCCGACCCGGGCTTCTCCGGGATCATGGGCCTCGATCCTCGCAAGCCGTCCTCACGATTTCGAAGCCCGGACGGCTTCGTCGTGGATTGCCTCACGCCCATGCGTCGTCGGTCCGACACCGACCCGATGCCGCTCCCGCGGCTCGCGGCCGGCGCCACCCCTCTGCAGCATCTCGACTGGCTGATCGACGAGCCGATCCGCGCACTCGCTCTCCACGGCGCCGGCATTCTGGTCACGGTGCCGCAGCCGGTCCGTTACGCGATCCACAAGCTGATCGTCGCTCAGAAGCGGCCCGCAGGGGAAAGTGGCAAGCGTGCCAAGGACCTGGTGCAGGCTCATGCGCTGAAGCAGGTCCTTCAGGCGCAAGACTCCGAGGAGTGGGACGCAGCTTTGGAGGACGCACGATCGCGTGGACCGGGATGGGCCAAGCCGATCGACCTCTCCCTCCGGTACAAGGGGATCGGGCCTGGGGGCACCGCAGCTATTCCTGTTCCGACCTAAGGACAGCTAAGCTGGGCCGTCGTACCTTTCGGGGCGGCCAAGCTTGCTGCTCACCGTATGCTGTTCAACTCGCTCGTTTTCCTGCTCGTCTTCCTGCCGGCGGTCGTCGTCGGGGACGCGCTCGTGCGCCGCGTCGTGCCGCGGGCCCGGCTCGCATACCTGGTCTTCGTCTCCCTCTTCTTCTACGGCACGTTCGACATCCGCTTCGTGCCGCTCCTCTGCGCATCCGTGCTGCTGAACTGGCTCGTCGCGGGCCAGTATCGGCGGACGACGCGGGCGGTCCTGGTCACGGCCGCCATCGCCATCAACCTGGCGCTGCTCGGCCTGTTCAAGTATCTCGATTTCCTGGCGGATTTGGCCTCGACCGTGCCCGGCCTCGCCGTCCCGCATGTGGATCTCGCCTTTCCGCTCGGCATCTCGTTCTTCACCTTTCAGCACATCGCCTATCTGGTCGACCTGAAGCGCGGGAAGACGGAGCACACGGACCTCCTCCGCTACGGCCTCTACGTCGCCTTCTTCCCCAAGGTGATCGCCGGCCCTCTGGTGCGACCGCGCGAATTCCTGCCGCAGATCGACGATCCGGGCCTGCGCCGCCCCGAGAGCGCCGAGACGCTCGCCCGCGGCTTGCTGCTCCTCACCGCGGGGCTCGCCAAGAAGGTGTTTATCGGCGATCCCTTGGGAGAATATGTCGATCCGGTCTACGCGCTCGTGGCGGCCGGCGGGGCGCCGAGTGTCGGCCAGGCCTGGGACGCCACGCTCGGCTACACCTTCCAGCTCTATTTCGACTTCTCGGGCTATTCCGACATGGCGATCGGCATCGCGCTCCTGTTCGGGATCGCGCTGCCGCAGAATTTCGACGCGCCCTACCGATCGGTGTCGATCCAGGACTTCTGGCGCCGCTGGCACATCACGCTCTCGACCTTCCTGCGCGACTATCTCTACATCGCCTTCGGCGGGAACCGGCACGGCATGCCGCGGCAACTGCTGGCCCTCTTCGCCACCATGGCGCTCGGCGGGCTCTGGCACGGCGCCGGCCTCACCTTCGTGGCCTGGGGCGCGGCGCATGGGATCGCGCTCGGGTTCGACCTCGTCTGGCGGAAGCGCGGTCTCACGATGCCGGATGGGCTCGGCTTCGCCTTGACCTTCGCCTTCGTGGCGCTTGCCTGGGTGCTGTTCCGGGCGCCCGACTTCGGGACGGCGCTCGCCATCTATCGTGCGCTTCTCGGCGGGGGGCCGCTCGGCCACAGCGAGGCCTGGCCGATGCTGGCCCTGGCCGTCACCTTCGCGATGCTCGGTCCGACGGCCTGGACGTTGGTGCGGCGTCTTCCGCCGGCGCGCTGGGTCGGGGTCGCGGCGGCCGTGCTGGCCCTGGCCGTGCTCCTGAAGGTCGGGAACGACACCAGCGCCGAGTTCATCTATGCGCAGTTCTGACCCGCCCGCGGCCCCGGCCGAGGCGGCCGAGCCGCGCTGGAGGGCCAATCTCGTCCTCGCGGGCGCGCTGCTCGGGACCGCGCTGGCGGTCGTGGCCGCCCGGATCGTGTGGTTCGACGCCTATTGGCTGTTCCGGGAGCGCCCCTCCTGGGTCGAGATCACGGGCGGTGCGAACCGGCTCCTCGACCGGCAGACCCGGCGCGGCAAGGTGCTGCAGTCGCTTCAGCGCGACTACACCGTCGCGCTCCTGGGCAGTTCCACCGTCTATCACGGGCTCGATCCCGCCGAGGCGGAAGGCCCCTTCAAGGGCCGCGTCTTCAACCTCGGCATCTCGGCCTTGTCGGGACGCGAGTTGCCGATCGTCGCCTCCGTGGTGGCCTCGCGCGACGAGGTCAGGAAGGTCGTCATCGGCCTCGATTATTTCATGTTCTCGCGGAGCGACGGCCCGGCGCCGCTCAAGGCGGCGCTCTCGACGATGACGGGACGGGCCGAGGCGAGGCTCGGCAGCGTGCTCGGCCTCTACGCGATCCAGGATGCCCGGATCGGACGGGTCGCGGGAGGCGACGACCCCGGCGGCTGGACGCGCGACGGTTTCCGCATCACGCCGGGCCTGCCGCCCCGGCTCACGCAGCAGAACGACGCCACGCGCCGCCGGACCACCGTCCCGTACCGGCCCGATATGATGGGGCATCTCGAGGCGGCCTTGAACCGGCTCGCCGGACGGGACCTCGACGTCTACCTCGCACCGGTCAGCTATGCGCAAAAACGTGTGCTCGCCGATCTCGGGCTGGAGGCCGATTTCGCACGGTGGCGAGCCGATGCCGCCCGGATCGCAACCGCCCACGGCGCGCGATTCAGCGATCTCGTCGATGTCGGAGCGGACACCCATTTCGACCCGGCGGCGGGATCGACCGAGGCCTGGCTGGACAACCTGCATTTCACGCCCGTGATCGGACGCCGGGTCCTCAATGCGGTGGGATTGCGGGGCCCCGGGGCCGACCGGCCGTGACGGAGGCTGTGTCGCGCGTCCTCCTGCCGGCGCCGCCGCACAAGCCGTCATCCCTGTCCCGCCTGCGGAAGCTCGAGGCCGCGATGCCCCGGGAGACGGACGTGATCGCCTTCGGCGATTCCCTCGTCGCCTGTTGGCCCGAGGCCGAACTCGCGCCTGCCTTTCCGGGCTGCCGCATCCTCAATCTCGGCCTCCCGGGCGACCGCATCCAGAACGCCTTGTGGCGACTCGACGCCCTCCCGACCGGGCACCTCCGGCCAACCTGGCTCTGCCTCCTCCTCGGCACCAACAATCTGGGCGACGGCGACCCGGCCGACGTGATCGCGGCCGGGCTCGAGGCGGTGACCGGCCGGATGCTCGCGCTCTGGGGTAGGCCGCGGCTCCTCATCGTCACGCTCCCCTGGCGCGTCCCGCTGAGGCCCCTGGGAGAAGGCCACAGGCTGCACGTGAACGAGGTGTTGCTGCCCGACCTCGCGCGCCGGCTTGGCGCCACCCTCGTCGATGCCGATCGCGCGCTCGGGCGAGGGCCGGACGAGACCGCGATCTCCCTCGAAGCGGACGGGCTGCACGTCTCCGCCGCGGGCTATGTCCGTCTGGGCCGCGCGCTGGCCGAGGCGGTCGGCGGCACGGCGATGTGAAGGGCGAGGCGAGAGGTGCGAGGCGCGCCTGAACTCGTGGCGATCAGTGGCTTTCGCACTGGGTGACGTCCGATCGCGGATCGCTTGAACCCGAACGGTGTGATCGCGGTTCGACCTCATGCCCAGGGGGCGCGGAGGACTGCGCGTGAAAGCCAATCTCAACGACAGGGCGAGCCTCGAACAGCTCTACCCGCGGGACAAATTCCGCCAGGATGCCGGGCAGAACAGCGTCGGCAAGGCTTCGGTCCTACACGGCCTCAGGATCATGTCGCAGCCTGACGAGACCGGCAGCTTCGAGCTGGTGGTCGCGAAGCGCCAGGTCGGGGAGCGCGATCCGGAAGGCGACACGGTGTTCCTGCCGGCCTTCCTGAAGAGCGAGTCCGGAGGGACGGAAGAGCAGCAGGCCGACTACGGCAACTATCTCGATCGCGTTCTCGAAGCGGCCCGAGCGGTCGACTTCAAATCGGCGATCGGAGACGATGCCCGGCTTGCGGGCTTTCACGGCGGTTGACTCTATCCGGCCGTGTGATGCCTGGGCGCAACAGACTCTCTGGACCGCGCGTGCTGCACTCGGCTTGCGGCCATGATGCCGCACCATCGGGGGGTGGCCTATGTCTCTCGTGCTCGCGTCCGTCGCCATCTTGAGCCTGCTCGGCTGCATCACCGGCATGAGCCGGGCTGCGTTCGGCCGGGGCCGCGCCCGGCCGTTCTGATCCGGCGGCCTGCCGCACTTCACGCCGGAGATCGCCGCGCGCCCGCATATTCCGGGCGGGATGGCCATCGAGTCCCGCTTCCGGGTAGGTTTCAGGCGCTGCTCGGGCGAGCAGGACAAGCGGCCGCCTTGTACGGTCGCCGAATGGAGGCGCGGTGACGGAACCCTACGATCTCGCGATCGTCGGAGGTGGGATCAACGGCTGCGGGATCGCACGGGATGCGGCGGGCCGGGGCGCTTCCGTGGTGCTGTTCGAGCAGGGCGACCTCGCGGGCGCGACCTCGTCGGCCTCGACCAAGCTCATCCATGGCGGGCTGCGCTACCTCGAACATTACGAATTCCGCCTCGTGCGCGAGGCTTTGCGCGAGCGCGAGGTGCTGCTGCAGGCCGCCCCGCATATCGTCTGGCCTCTCCGCTTCGTGCTGCCCTACCAGAACGGCCTGCGGCCGGCCTGGCTGCTGCGGCTCGGCCTCGCGCTCTACGACCATCTCGGCGGCCGGAAGATCCTGCCGCGCTCGCGCGCGCTCGACCTGACGCGGGACGAGGCCGGCGCGGCGCTGAAACCCGGCTTCACGCGCGGCTTCGAATATTCGGATTGCTGGGTCGAGGATGCCCGGCTCGTCGTCCTGAACGCGCAGGACGCGGCCGAGCGCGGCGCCTCGGTCCGGCCGCGCTGCCGGGTCGTCTCCGCCGCACGGGCCGGCGGGATCTGGCGGATCGAGACGGAGGAGAGCGGCCGGCAGGCGAGGGTCGAGGCTCGGGCGCTCGTCAACGCGGCCGGGCCCTGGGCCGGAAAGGTTCTAGCCCTTACCGGGGTTGCACCCGCGGCCGGCGGCGCGATCCGGATGGTCCAGGGCAGCCACATCGTCGTCCCTCGCCTCTTCGCCCATGAGCGCTGCTACATCTTCCAGAACCCGGACGGCCGCATCGTCTTCGCGATCCCCTACGAGCGCGACTTCACCCTGATCGGCACGACCGACCGCGACTATCTCGGCGAGCCCGGCCCCGTCGCAGCCTCCGAGGAAGAGATCGTCTATCTCTGCGGGGCAGCGAGCGAGCATTTCCGCGAGCCGGTCGTGCCCAGCGACGTCGTCTGGACCTATTCCGGCGTCCGGGCGCTCTTCGACGACGGCGCGTCCGCCGCCCAGGAGGCGACCCGCGACTACGTGCTCGGCCTGGACGAGCCCGCCGGCGAGCCGCCGCTCCTCTCCGTCTTCGGCGGCAAGATCACGACCTACCGGCGCCTGGCCGAGAGCGCGATCGCAAAGCTCGCCGGGCCGTCGCGGCCCTGGACGGAGCAGCCGCGCTGGACCGCCGGCGCGCCGCTGCCGGGCGGCGACTTCCGCCACGATGCCTATCCGGAGACGGTCGGCCGGCTGCGGGCCGACTATCCCTTCCTCGTGCCGCGTCACGCCGAGCGCCTCGTCCGCGCCTACGGGACGCGGGCGTGGCGGCTGCTCGGAGAGGCAAAGATGCCGGGCGATCTCGGCCCCATCCTCGGCGCCGACCTGACGGGGCGCGAAGTGGATTACCTCGTGGCCGAGGAATGGGCTCGCGACGCCGCCGACATCCTCTGGCGGCGCTCCAAACTCGGTCTCCGGCTCACGCCGGACGATGTCGCCCGGCTCGAGGCCTATCTGTCGAGAGCGATGCCGGCCGCGGAGCGGCAACCGGGCGAGGCGGCGTGACGGGCCCGGGAGGCATGAGCGACCATCTGCTGGCCCTCGACCAGGGCACCACGTCGACGCGCGCCATCGTCTTCCGGCAGGACATGTCGGTCGCGTCCTCCGCGCAGGAGGAATTTCCGCAGCATTTCCCGGCCTCGGGCTGGGTCGAGCACGAGCCCGAGGACCTCTGGCGCTCCACGCTCTCGACCGCGCGCGCCGCGCTCGCGGCGGCGGGGCTCGGGCCGCGCGAGATCGCCGCGATCGGCATCACGAACCAGCGCGAGACGGTGGTGGTCTGGGACCGCCGCACCGGCCAGGCCGTCCACCGGGCCATCGTCTGGCAGGACCGCCGCACCGCCGATACCTGCGACCGACTCAAGCGCGAGGGCCACGAGGCGCTGGTCACGGCCAGGACCGGCCTCCTGGTCGACCCGTATTTCTCGGCCACCAAGGTCGGCTGGATCCTCGATTCCGTGCCGGGCGCCCGCGAGCGTGCGGAGCGCGGCGATCTCGCGCTCGGCACGGTCGACAGCTACCTGCTCTACCGCCTCACCGGCGGCGCCGTGCATGCGACCGACGCGACCAATGCCTGCCGCACGCTCCTCTACGACATCCATCGCGGCGAATGGTGCGACGACCTGCTGGCGCTGTTCGGCGTGCCGCGCGCGATGCTGCCGGAGGTGCGCGATTGCGCGGCGGATTACGGCACCACCCTGCCGGAGCTGTTCGGGGGTGCGATCGCGATCCGGGGCATCGCCGGCGACCAACAGGCCGCGACCGTCGGCCAGGCCTGTTTCCGGCCCGGCATGCTGAAGGCCACCTACGGCACGGGCTGTTTCGCCCTCCTTAATACCGGCCCCACCGCCGTCGCCTCGAAGAACCGCCTGCTCACGACGATCGCCTACCAGCTCGAGGGCGAGCCGACCTATGCGCTGGAGGGCGCGATCTTCGTCGCGGGCGCGGCCGTGCAATGGCTCCGCGACGGCCTCGGCATCATCGCGGACGCGGCCGAATCCGGCCCCCTCGCGGCCGCGGCCGATGCAGGGCAAGAGGTCTATCTCGTGCCGGCCTTCGTCGGCCTCGGCGCGCCCTGGTGGAACCCGAATGTGCGGGGCGCGCTCTTCGGCCTGACCCGCGCGACCGGGCCCGCGGAACTCTGCCGCGCGGCGCTCGACAGCGTGTGCTTCCAGACGGCCGATCTTCTCGAGGCCATGCAGGCCGATTGGGGCGAGGGACGCGACGGCGGCGGCATGGTGCTCCGCGTTGATGGCGGCATGTCCGCCTCGGACTGGACGATGCAGCGGCTGGCCGACCTCATCGGCGCGCCGGTCGATCGGGCCGAGGTCAAGGAGACGACCGCCCTCGGCGCCGCCTACCTGGCCGGGCTCGGCGCCGGCATCCTGCCCGGTCCGGACCAGTTCACCGATCGCTGGCGGCGCGAACGCCGCTTCACGCCGCAGATGGACGGCGAGAGCCGCGCCCGCCTGCTCACAGGGTGGCGCGCTGCGCTGAAAGGGCTGCTCGGCTGAGGCCTCCGAGCGGCGTGTGTCCTTCGGCTATTTCGGCTGCATGCGGAGCGCGCCGTCGAGGCGGATCGATTCGCCGTTCAGCATATCGTTCTCGACGATGGCCCGGACGAGCTTCGCGTATTCCTCCGGCCGCCCGAGCCGCGACGGGAAGGGCACGCTTTTCTCGAGCGCCGTGCGGACCTCCTCGGGCACGCTGTCGAACATCGGCGTGTGGAAGAGGCCCGGCATGATGCTGACGACCCGGATGCCGTAGCCGGCGAGGTCGCGGGCGACCGGCAGGGTGAGCCCGAGGATGCCGCCCTTCGATGCCGAATAGGCGGCCTGGCCGATCTGCCCGTCGGTCGCCGCGACCGAGGCCGTGTTCACGATGACGCCGCGTCCCCCGTCCTGGCTGATCGGGTCGAGGCCGGCCATGCCGGCCGCCGAGGCCGCGATCATCCGGAAGGTGCCGACGAGGTTCACCTCGATCGCGCTCTTGAAGACCCTCATGTCGTGGCCGACGAGGACGCCCGTGTCGCGGTTCTTCGACACCGTCTTCCGGCCCGGCGCGATGCCGGCGCAATTGACGAGGATGCGCTCGGCGCCGTGGCGCGCCCGTGAAGCGGCGAGCCCGGCCTCGACGGAGCCGTCGTCGGTCACGTCGACGCGGCAGAACACCCCTTGGATCTCGGCCGCGATCGCGTGCCCGCGCTCCTCGTTCAGGTCGAACAGGGCCACCTTCACGCCGTGGTCGGCGAGCAGCCGGGCCGTGGCCTCGCCCAGTCCCGACGCCGCCCCCGTCACCACAGCCGCCACAGAATCGTCGAGCTTCACGTCATTCTCCGCCGTTGCGGCTGGATAGCTCGGTTGCAGCCGGGACGGAAAGGGCGGGATCGCGGGGCCGCGACGGCGCAACGTCGCGTCGCCATCCCATTTCCGCCTCGTTATAGAGCAAACTTTAACCTTGGCGGTTCTACCTCATTGTCCATGTCCCATCCTCGTCGACCTGTCCTGCTGCGTCTCGTCTGCGCCTCGGCGCTCGGGTTGTCGCTCGCGCTGTCCGGTGCGGCCTCGGCCCAGCCGAAACCGGAAGAGGATGCGAAACCGGCCAGGAAGCCGGCCCGGAAGAAACCCGACGACAAGGCGAAGCCCGCCGCCACCAACGGCGGCGCGCCCGGAGGCGCGACGCTGGTCGAGACCTACGGGGATTGGGGCGCCTACACGGCCCAGAACGGGCGGGCCAAGATCTGCTACGCGCTGGCCGAGCCGAAATCGCGCACGCCCGCGACCCTCAAGGAGACCAAGGCCTACCTGTTCGTCTCCTTCCGGCCGGCCGAGAATATCCGCAACGAGGTCGCGGCCGTCCTCAATTTCAAGACCAAGGACGGCGGCCCGGCCTCGCTCGTGATCGGCGCCACCAATTACGACATGGTCACCAAGGGCGAGAATGCCTGGGTCAAGAACGCCTCCGACGAGGCGCTTGCGATCGGCACCATGTCGAAGGGCGGCAACATGACGCTCAACGCCACCTCGGCCCGCGGCAACAAGACGGCGGACCGCTATTCGCTCACGGGTTTCGCCCAGGCGCTGGAGCGGGCGAAGCGCGACTGCCAGTGACCGGCGCGAGCGGGGCGCGAGGCTAGGCCGAGAGCCGGAGCGCTCGGTGCTTGCCGGCCCGGACGGGGTCGGGCAGAGAGGCGCGCGCTTGGAGCGGCTGACCCGTATGAAGAACGCCAAGGAGTTCATCTGGCCGCTGATCGGCCTCGCGGCCGTGGTTGGGTCGGGCATCCTCCTTCATGCCGAATTGAAGGACATGTCGATGGCGAGCCTGTGGGCGAGCCTCGCCTCCATCCCGCCGAACCGCTATCTCCTGGCGATGCTGTCGACGCTCGTCGCCTACGGCGCCCTCGCCTGGTACGATCGGATCGCGCTCCTGCATCTCGGCGTCGGCCACATCTCGTGGCTCTTCGTCTCCGTGACGTCCTTCACGACCTATGCGCTGTCGCACAATATCGGGGCTTCGGTTTTCTCCGGCGCGCTGGTGCGCTACCGGGCCTACACGTCGAAGGGGCTGTCGGCCGCACAGGTCGCCGTGCTGGTGGCGCTCTGCTCCTTCACCTTCGGGCTCGGAACCGCGCTCCTGCTCGGCGCCGTCCTGGTCTACGAGCCCGAATTGCTGTCGCGGGTCGCGGACCGTCTTCCGGCGGTGCTCGCCAATCCCACCACCGCCCGGATCGTCGGCTTCGTCCTGCTGGCCGGTGTCGCGGCTTATGTCGTCGGCTCCCTGCTTCGCCTGAAACCGATCAAGATCCGGGGCTTCACGGTCGGCTATCCGCAGCCGAACATCATGGCTCGACAGCTCGTCGCGGCCCCCCTGGAATTGCTTGGCGCGGCCGGCATCATCTACTTCGCGCTGCCGGAGGCCGGTAATCCCGGCTTTCTGATCGTGCTCGGCGCCTTCCTGGCCGCCTTCTCGCTCGCGCTCGCCAGCCACGCCCCGGGCGGGCTCGGCGTGCTGGAACTCGTCTTCGTGGCCATGATGCCGGACATGGACAAGGCGGCCGTGCTTGCCGCCCTTCTCGTCTTTCGGCTGTTCTACCTCCTCATCCCGTTCGCCATGGCGCTGGTCGTCGTGCTCATGTTCGAGCGGGCCCGGCTTGCGCGAGCCTGGCGTGAGAGCAGCGTCCCGGCCACCATCCCGCCGGTACCCACCCCGCCGCCGTGACCCGGGCGGGATGGCGCGGGGCAGGGCGCAGGCTCGGCTTCGGCCTCTCCACCATCCTGGGAGCCGCCCCGCGCGGTTTCTTCATCCCCTACCGATACGCCGCCGGCGCGGAGCCCCTGGCCTATCCGGCGCTCGAACCGCTCTTCAGCGAGGCCGAACCCCGCATGGAGACGGTCCTCGCCGACATCGAGCGTCTCGGCCCGGACCTGCGGGCGATCCGGGATGGGGCCGGGCCGGCGCGGTTCGACCAGGACTGGTTTCCGCGCCTCGACGCGGCCGCGGCTTACGCTCTCGTGCGACGCGAGCGCCCCGCCCGCATCGTCGAGATCGGCTCCGGCCACTCGACCCGCTTCCTCGCCCGTGCCGTCGCCGACGGCGACCTCCCGACCACGATCACGGCGATCGATCCGTCGCCGCGGGCCTCCCTCGCCTCGCTCGGCGTGCGGCACGAAGCCCGGATGCTCGGGACCGGCGATGCGGCCCTTCTCGCTGCTGGCGACATCCTCTTCGTGGATTCGAGCCATGTGGCGATGCCGGGCACCGATCTCGACCGGATCGTAGGCGACCTGCTGCCGCGTTTGCCGGCGGGCGCTCTCGTGCACCTGCACGACATCCTGCTTCCCGATCCCTACCCGGAGGCCTGGCGCTGGCGCGGCTATAACGAGCAGATCGTGGTCGCGGCCCTGCTGCAGGGCGGCGCCTACGAGATCGTCTTCTCCAGCCGCTGGGTCGCGTCGCGCCACCCGGACCGCCTCGAGCAGGGCGCCCTCGGCGAGATCCCGTTGCGGAGCGGCGCGTTCGAGACGAGCCTCTGGCTCCGCAAGCAGCGCTGATCCGCGACCCGGGCGCCGGGCGCGACCCGGGCGCGCCTTGACAGGCCGAACGGTCGGCCGATGATGGCGCGATGATCCGTTCCGCCATGCTGCCGACGGCCGTCGCCGCCCTTCTCACCCTCGGCGCCGTCGACGCGCTCTTCGCCCAACCCCGCCCGGCCGAGGCCACCGGTCCAGCCCCGACGGCTGCGCCGCGCGCGCCAGGGCAACTCGACGAACTTTTCGCGCGGCTCGCATCCGCCAAGGACGAGGACGAGGCGAAGGGCGTCGCGAACCTGATCGAGCGGCGCCTGGAGCGCTCCGGCAGCGACACGGCCGACCTCCTGATGCAGCGCTCCGGCGAGGCGCTGAAGGGCGAGGATGCGGCGCTCGCCGTCGAGCTTCTGGATCGGGTGATGCAGTTGAAGCCGGATTGGGCGGAGGCCTGGAACCGGCGCGCCGCAGCCTTCCACAGGCTGGAGGATTCGGGTCAGGCGATCCTCGATCTGCAGCAGGCGCTGGTGCGCGAGCCGCGCCATTTCACTGCCTGGACCGCCCTCGGCCATCTGGAACTCGCCCAGGGCAATTCAGACCGTGCCCTTGCGGCCTTCCGCAAGGCGTTGAAGATCCACCCCCACCTCGCGAGCGTGACGACGATCGTCGAGCGCCTCGCCCCGGAGGTCGACGGGCGGGACCTCTAGCTCATCAGGCTGAGGGACCCGGACCCGCTCACACCGGCGTAAGCCGGTGCCCAGGACGGCTGGATCCCGGCTTCCGCCGGGATGAGCGGAGGCGGGTGGCGCTGGAGACCGGCCGTCCGGTCAGATATTTCCCATGCAGAGATACTTCACCTCGAGGTAGTCCTCGATGCCGTAATGCGAGCCCTCGCGGCCGAGGCCGCTCTCCTTGACGCCGCCGAAGGGGGCGATCTCGGTCGAGATGATGCCCTCGTTGATGCCGACGATGCCGGTCTCGAGCGCCTCCGCGACCCGCCAGACCCGGCCGATGTCGCGGCTGTAGAAATAGGCTGCGAGGCCGAAGGGCGTGTCGTTCGCGAGCCTGATCGCCTCCTCCTCCGTCCGGAACCGGAAGATCGGCGCGACCGGTCCGAAGGTTTCCTCGTGGAAGAGCTGCATGTCGGGCGTCGCGTCGGCCAGCACCGTCGGTTCGTAGAAGGTGTGGCCGAGCGCGTGGCGCTTGCCGCCCGTCACCACCCGGGCACCTTTCGCGAGCGCATCCGCGACGTGTTCCTCGACCTTGGCGACGGCCTTCTGGTCGATCAGCGGCCCGATCGTCGTGCCCTCCTTGAAGCCGTCGGCGACCTTCATGCCAGCCACGGCCTCGGTGAGCCGCTCGACGAAGCGATCGTAGATGCCGTCCTGGACGAGGATGCGGTTCGCGCAGACGCAGGTCTGGCCGGCATTGCGGTACTTGGAGGCCATTGCGCCCCGGACGGCCGGCTCGAGATCGGCGTCGTCGAAGACGATGAAGGGCGCGTTGCCGCCGAGCTCCATCGAGGTCTTCTTCACGGTCCTGGCGCATTGCTCGAGGAGCAGTTTGCCGATCTCGGTCGATCCCGTGAAGGTGAGCTTGCGGACGATCGGGTTCGAGGTCATCTCGCCCCCGATCTCGGAGGCGGAGCCGGTCACGCAGGAGAAGACGCCCTTCGGCACCCCGGCCCGCTCGGCGAGCTCGCAGAGCGCGAGGGCCGAGAACGGGGTCTGCGACGCCGGTTTCAGCACCATGGTGCAGCCTGCCGCCAGCGCCGGGCCGACCTTGCGGGTGATCATCGCGGCCGGGAAATTCCAGGGCGTGATCGCCGCGCAGACGCCGATCGGCTGCTTGATGACGACGATGCGCTTGTCGGCCCCATGCGCCGGGATCGTGTCGCCGTAGATGCGCTTCCCCTCCTCGCCGAACCACTCGATGAAGGACGCCGCGTAGGCGATCTCACCCTTCGATTCGGAGAGGGGCTTGCCCTGCTCGGCGGTCATGATCGCGGCGAGGTCGTCCTGGTTCGCCATCATCAGGTCGAACCAGCGACGGAGGATGCCGGCCCGCTCCTTGGCGGTCTTCGCGCGCCAGGCCGGAAGGGCGGCCTCGGCCGCCTCGATCGCCAGGCGGGTCTCCGCCTGGCCCATCTTCGGCACGGTGCCCAGCACCTCGCCGGTCGCCGGATTGTCGACCTCGATCGTGCCGCCGGAGGCGGCGTCCACCCAGGCTCCGTCCACGTAGCCCTGCTGGCGGAACAGCGTCCGGTCCTTGAGGGCGCGCGTTCCCGATTTCACATCCATGTAGGTCATGCCGGATCCTCCCTTTGGGAGAGTCCTAGCATGACGGCGTGCCTCGCGCGCGCCATCCCGCGCAGGCGAGACCGCTCAGTATTTGACGCTGACCACGTTGGAGCGACGCGACCAGCCGACCGCCCAGGTCGGCTCGGGGGGAACGTTGTAGACGAGGCCGCGGCCGATATAGGGCTCGCGGTAGCCGACCACCGCGACGGGCGAGACGGCGCCGAAACCCGCATTGGGGGAGGCGCCTCCCATGCCCGGATAATAGCGCGGCTCGCGCCCATAGACCGGGCCCGCCGCCGCCACGGCGAAGCCAGGATGGCGATGGCCATGACGCATGCGGCGCGGGCCGGTCCATTCCGGGCGCGGGATCGCGAACGGGGCCACGTGCGGACGGCGATACGCCCGTTCGGGCGGCGCGTCGGCGAGCGCCGGCGCGGCGGCGGAGGCGGCCGCCAGGGCCGCGGCGAGCGCGAGGCCGATCGGAATTCTCATGAGCGCGACTCCGGCATGCAGACGCTGCCAATGAAGCGAGGGTGATGGATCCGGATTTCCAAGCCCTTGACGTCCGGCCAGCCGTCCCGGCGACCATTCGTTATGGTTAATCAAACCTTTCCAGGTCGAGTCTTCACGGCCTGCGATGACGCGATCGGGAAGCGTTTCGGTCCGCTTCGGTCAGGAACCTTGTCCGGGAGCCTCGGTTGAGTCGCGTTGTCTGACGACCGGAGTGTGACATGGCTGGAGCCCAGGAAGGCGAGGTCGAAAACATCGTCGACCCGCGCGAGGCCGCGGAGGCCGTTGGGCTCAGCTACGTCTCGGACGAAAAACCCGGGATCACACGCCGCAAGACCGGCAAGGGCTTCTACTTCATCGGCCGTGACGGGAAGCGCATCACCGACGAGAAGACGCTCGAGCGCATACGCAAGCTCGCGATCCCGCCGGCCTACGCCAATGTCTGGATCTGCCCGAGCCCGAACGGCCATCTCCAGGCGACCGGCCGCGACGCCAAGGGCCGCAAGCAATACCGCTACCATCAGAAGTTCCGCGAGGTGCGGGATTCCACGAAATACGAGCACATGCTCGAATTCGCCAAGGGCCTGCCGGAGATCCGCGAGACGGTCGCCAAGCACATGGCCATGAAGGGCCTGTCGCGCGAAAAGGTGCTGGCGACCGTCGTCTATCTCCTCGAGAACACCCTGATCCGGGTCGGCAACGACGATTACGCCAAGGACAACAAGAGCTACGGCCTGACCACGCTGAAGAACCGCCACGTCAAGGTGGAAGGCACCGAGATGCGCTTCCGCTTCAAGGGCAAGAGCGGCAAGGAATGGAACCTCGCCTTCAAGGATCGCCGGATCGCGAAGATCGTGCGGGAATGCCAGGAAATCCCGGGCCAGGAGCTCTTCCAGTATCTCGACGAGTCGGGCGAGCGGCGCGACGTCACCTCGTCGGACGTGAACGACTACCTGCGCGAGATCACCGGCCGCGACATCACGGCGAAGGATTTCCGGACCTGGGCCGGCACGGTCCTGGCCGCCATGGCGCTGCACGAATTCGAGACCTTCGATTCCGATGCGCGCGCCAAGAAGAATGTCAGGGCGGCGATCGAGTCCGTCTCGAGCCGGCTCGGCAACACGCCGACCATCTGCCGCAAATGCTACGTGCACCCGGAGGTGGTTCATTCCTACATGCAGGGGGAAATGCTGCTCGAGGTGAAGAAGCAGGTGGAAGACGAGCTCCGCAACGAGCTCGGCGGGCTGAAGCCCGAGGAGGCCGCGGTGCTGACGCTGCTGGAGGGCCGCCTCTCGCGCGACCTGACGGACCAGCTGAGGAAATCCGCCGAGGCGGCGTGACGTCGGCCTTCCGAATAGGTCTTCCAGCCCATCCGGCACCTCCCTCTCCCTTGTGGGGAGGGGCTGGGGGTGGTGCAGGAGGAATATGAAGCGGTATTTTCTGCGGGACCCCCACCCGGCCCCCTGCTTCGCTCGGGCCACCCTCCCCCACAAGGGGGAGGGCAGACGACCGGCGGTGACGTCATCGCGATGAACGGCGGACCCACGGACACTCACCGGACGGCCTGGCCCGCCGTCTTCGCCTGTTTCTGCCTCGCGGTTTTCGCCTGGACATTCGGCTTCTACGGCCAGGCCGTGTTCCTGGCCGAGTTGCAGCGCCAGAACGGCTGGTCGGCTTCGCTCGTCTCCTCGGCGACCACGACCTATTACCTCGTCGGCGCCGTGGCCCTGGCCTTCGTTCCCGAGGCGATCGAGCGCTTCGGCCGTCGGCCCGCGATCCTGGCCGGGATGGCTGCGCTCGCCGGCGGCGCGGCGCTGTTGCCGGCGGTCGCCTCGGTCCCCGCACTCTACGGCGCGCATCTCCTGATGGCGGCCGGATGGGCGCTGACGAGCGGGATCGCGATCACCGCCTCGCTCGCGCCGTGGTTCGGCCGGCGGCGCGGACTGGCGATCTCGCTTGCGCTGAACGGGGCCAGCGCGGCCGGCTTCACGACCGTGCCTCTGCTGATCCAGCTCACCGTCACGTTCGGCTTCGCCGACGGCCTCTGGCTGATGGCCACGATCCTGCTCGCATTGGCCGTACCCGTGATCCTGTTCGGCCTCCGCGAGCCTGGAGCAGCCTGGCTCGCCCGCGAGCGTGACGGCGGCGCGGCCGGCAGCGCCGAGGCGGCCGAGCTGGCCGCGGCGCGTCCCGCACCTGCCTCGCGTGCCGAAGCCTTGCGCGACCGCCGCTTCTGGCTCGCGGCCATGCCCTTCGCGCTCGGCCTCGTCGCCCAGGTCGGGTTCATCGTCCATCAGGTCGCGCTGCTGCCCCGGCTCGGCCCGGAAGGGACCGGGTTCGCGGTCGCGCTGACGACGATCGCGGCGCTCGTCGGCCGGATCGCGGTCTCGGTCGTGATCGACCGGCTCGACCGCCGGGCCGTGACGGCGGCGAGCTTCGCGGTCCAGGCAGCCTCGCTCGGAGCCCTCCTGCTCGTCCCATCCGACCCGGTCGCCTACGTCGCGTGCTTCACCTTCGGCCTGTCGGTCGGCAACGCCATCACGCTGCCGGCCCTCGTCGTGCTGGACGAATATGCGCCCGCTTCGTTCGGGCTCGTGGTCGGGCTCGTGACCGCCACGAACCAGTTCCTTTACGCCTTCGGTCCCGTCCTGCTCGGGCTTCTCCACGATGCGACCGGCGGCTACACATTCCCGCTGCTGGCCTGCATGGCGCTGGAGCTCGCGGCCGCCGCGCTTGCAGTTGCAGGCCGGCCGAAACCCACGAGGTGACCGAGATGTTCGATCTCTCCGGCAAGGTGGTGCTCGTGACGGGCGGCAATGGCGGGATCGGGCTCGGCATGGCGCTGGGTCTCGCGAAGGCCGGCGCTACGGTCGCGGTCTGGGGTGGCAATCCCGACAAGAACGCGGCCGCGAAGGAAAGGCTCGAGGCAGAAGGCGGGCCGGTCCTCGTGCAGGGCTGCGACGTCTCCGACGAGGCGCAGGTGGAACGCCGCGTGGCCGAGATCCTGGACCGGTTCGGCCGGCTCGACGGGTGTTTCGCCAATGCCGGCCGCTCGATGCCCCGCACGCCGTTCCCCGAGATGACGACCGAGAGCTGGCGCGCGCTGATGGGCGTCAATCTCGACGGCGCCTTCTTCACCCTCCGGGCCGCGTCCCGTCACATGGTCGAGCGGGCCAAGGCCGGCGATCCGGGAGGGCGTCTCGTCGCGACCTCGTCCACCTCGACCATCCACGGCCCGGCCGGCGCCGTCGCCTACGGCGCCAGCAAGGGCGCGCTGAACGTGATGATGCGGGCGCTCGCCGTCGAGCTCGCCCGTTACGGCATCACGGCCAATTCCCTCGTGCCGGGCTGGATCGAGACCGACATGACGGTCGGCAAGATCGCCGAGAGCCGCTTCGCCGAGGCCGTCCTGCCCCGCATCCCGCAGCGGCGATGGGGCCGGGGCAACGATTTCGGCGGCATCGCCGTCTACCTGATGAGCGACGAGAGCCGCTACCATACGGGCGACAGCTTCGTGATCGACGGCGGCTACACGCTGTTCTGAGCGGGCACGGGTTCCCGTGCCGTCTTGAACACGCCGGTCGCCCGCGCGACCAGCTCGCCATCCTCCTCCCGCGTGACCTCGGCATCGCAGAACAGGATCGACCGCCCTGCCTTGCTGACATGGCCATGGCCGAGGAGCATGCCCCGGCCCGGGGCGAGGAAGCTCACCTGCATGTCGAGGGTCATCACCGGCCGGCAGCTCGCGATCCGGGCGGCCGTCCCCATGGCAACGTCGAGGAGGGTGGTCAGGACGCCGCCATGCGCCATGCCGAGATGGTTCATGAGTTCCGGGGTGACCTCCATCCGGAGCCGCGTGCGCCCGTCGATGGATCCGACCTCGCGGATGCCGCAGAGTTCGGCGAAGGGAACATCGGCTCCGAAGATCATCGCGGCTCCAGCGGCAGCTTGCGGCGCCGGGCGCCTCGGGAATGACGCTTGATGCGCGGGCCGGACAGGTGTTTCAACCCCGGACGCCCGCCCCCGAGGTCGTCCGATGAAGCTGTTCTATTCCGCCGCCTCGCCCTTCGTCCGCAAGGTGATGGTCTGCGCTCACGAGCTTGGGATCGCCGACCGTATCGACCTCGTACCCAGCAAGGCGAGCCCGGTCGACCGCAGCGCGGAGATCCGGACCGACAATCCGCTCGGCCAGGTGCCGACGCTCGTCACCGAGCACGGCATGGCGCTCTACGACAGCCGGGTGATCTGCGAGTTCCTGGACGGACAGGCCGGGGGACGCTTGTTCGGAAGCGGCGAGGCGCGCTGGCGCGCCATCACGGAGCAGGCCCTCGCTGACGGCGCGCTCGGCGCGGCCCTCCTCGCCCGCTACGAGGCGATGCTCCGGCCCGAGCCGCAGCGCTGGTCGGATTGGAGCCGGGGTCAGATGGGCAAGGTGGCGGATGCGCTCGACCGTTTCGAGGTGATCCTCCCGAGCGCCGCCGACCGGGTCGATATCGGCACCATCACGATCGGCTGCGCGCTCGGCTACCTCGATTTCCGATTTCCCGACCTCGACTGGCGTCGGGACCATTCCGCCGCGGCAGCGTGGTTCGCCGGTTTCGGCGAGCGCCCGTCCATGGCGAAGACCCGTCCGGAGGGGTGAGGAGGCCTCAGCCCCCGGTCATCGGCGGAAAGAAGGCCACCTCGCGCGCGCCCTCGATCGAGGCGCCCGGCTTCACATGGACCCGGTCGATCGCCGCCCGGACGATCCCGGCATTCTCGAAGGCATGGGCGTAATTCTCGCCGCGGGTCGACAGCCAGGCGGCGAGCTGGCTCACCGTCGCGACATCGGGCGGCGGCTCGGCCTGCTCCTCGGCGAGGCCGATCCGCTCGCGAACCCAGGCGAAATAGACGAGCTTCACGGGTGGCGGCCTCCGCCGGAATCCTGGTCGACCGTGACCTCGATGCTGGCCTTCAGGTAATCCCAGCCCGTATAGATGGTGAGCCCGGCGGCCAGCCACAGCAGCACGAGGCCGATCGTGACCGTGCCGGGCAGGATCGTCTCGCCGGCCGGCCCGGCGATCAGGAAGCCGATCGCAACGAGCTGGAAGGCTGTCTTCCACTTCGCGACGCGCGACACCGGCACCCCGACCTTCAGTTCCGCCAGATACTCGCGAAGACCCGAAACCAGCACCTCCCGGCACAGGATCACGATCGCGGCCCAGAGGGACAGGCCGGTGATGGTGCGGTGATCGGCAGCCAGCATGAGAAGACAGGCCGCGACCAGGAGCTTGTCGGCGATCGGATCCAGCATCCGGCCGAGCTGCGAATGCTGCGCGTAGATTCGCGCGAAATAGCCGTCGAAATAATCCGTGATAGCGGCGACGACGAAGATGAAAAGCGCCGACCAGCGCGCCCAGGGTTCGTCCGGCCAGAACAGGAGCCCGACCACGATCGGCACGGCGACGACGCGGCTGTAGGTCAGGACGTTCGGGAGGTTGAAAACCTGGGAGCCCCTCGAGTCCGGCGTCGCAAGCATGACCGGGACAGAGCATGCGGGTCCCAGAACCGTCAACCGGGATGCGCCGCCCGATTTGCATGGCGGCCTCCCGCCCAGGGCCGGCTCGGGGGATCAGCCTGCGTGGAAATGGTCGTAGACGGTGCGGGCAGTGGCCGCGTTCACGCCCGGCGTCCGCATCAGGTCGTCGAGCCCGGCGCGCTGGATCGCCTTCACGGTCCCGAAATGATGGAGCAGCGCGCGCTTCCGCGACGGCCCGATCCCGGGGATTTCGTCGAGCTGGCTCACGGTCATGTCGCGCTTGCGCTTGGCCCGATGCGCCCCGATCGCGAAGCGGTGCGCCTCGTCCCGCAGGCGCTGCACGAAGTAGAGGGCGGGATCGCGGGGCGGCAGCCGGATCGGTGCACGCCCCGGCATGAAGAAGCTCTCGCGACCGGCATCGCGGTCGCGGCCCTTGGCGACCCCAACCAGCGGCAGGTCGCGGATCCCGAGTTCCTCCAGCACGCCGCGGGCGGCATCGAGCTGCCCCTTGCCGCCGTCGATCAGGACGAGGTCCGGCCACGCCGGGAAGGCGTCGGGATCGATCTCGGCCAGGAGGGCACCCCCTCCACCAGGCTTCGCCCGGTCCCCCCCCCCCCGAGGGGGGGGGAACGCGCCGGCTCCGTCTTCGTCTCCTCCCCCGCCGGGGGAGGGGGACCGCCCGAAGGGCGGTGGAGGGGGCACCGCCATCACCCGCGGCGCCTCCTTGACCAGCCTCGAAAACCTCCGGCGCAGCATCTCGCGCATCATGCCGTAATCGTCGCCCGGGACGAGGTCCTCGGACCGCATGTTGAAGGTGCGGTAATGCGTCTTCATGAAGCCCGATGGGCCGGCCACGATCATGGCCCCGACCGCGTTCGTGCCCATGATGTGGGAATTGTCGTAGACCTCGATCCGGCGCGGCGGCTTCGGGAGGCCGAAGGCGCCGCCGAGCGAATCGAGGAGCTTGCCCTGCGAGCTCGTCTCGGCGAGCCGGCGGCCGAGCGCCTCCTTGGCGTTGCGGCAGGCGGCCTCCGCCAGGAGCCGACGCTCGCCCCGCTTCGGGACCGCGAGCTCGACCTTCCGGCCCGCCTTCACGGCAAGCGCGGCCGCCAGGAGTTCGCATTCCGGGATCTCCTCCGAGAGGAGGATCGTGCGGGGCGCCGGCTTGTCGTCGTAGAACTGGGCCAGGAAGGCGGCCAGCACCTCGGCCGTGCCGTGCGACCGGTCGGCCCGCGGGAAATACGCCCGGTTGCCCCAATTCTGGTGGTTTCGGAAGAAGAACACCTCCACGCAGAACTGCCCGGCCTGCTCGTCGATCGCGAAGACGTCCGCCTCCTCGAGCGATTGCGTGTTGATGCCCTGCGTCGACTGAACGGCGGAAAGGGCCGCGAGCCGGTCGCGGTAGCGGGCGGCGCGCTCGAATTCCAGATCCTCGGAGGCCTGCTGCATCTCGGTCGCGAGCCGCTCCTTCACGGCCGAGGAGCGGCCGGACAAGAAGGCCCGGCCCTCCTCGGCCAAGATCGCGTAATCGGACAGCGGGATCTCGCCAGTGCAGGGGCCGGAGCAGCGCTTGATCTGGAACAGGAGGCAGGGCCGCGTCCGGTTCTCGTAATAGCTGTCGGAGCAGGAGCGGAGCAGGAAGGCGCGCTGCAGCGCGTTCACGGTGCGGTTCACCGCCCAGACGCTGGCGAAGGGCCCGAAATACGAGCCTTTTCGGTTCCGCGAGCCCCGGTGCTTGACGATCTGCGGGGCCTCGCTGTCGGCGGTCAGCAGGATATAGGGGAGCGACTTGTCGTCCCGCATCACCACGTTGTAGCGCGGCCGGAGTTGCTTGATCAGGTTGGCTTCGAGCAGCAGCGCCTCGGTTTCCGTCGCCGTGGTGACGAAGACCATGCTCGAGGTCTCGGCGATCATCCGGGCGATGCGGTTCGAATGGCCGCCGTCCCGGATATAGGAGCCGACGCGCGCCTTCAGCGAGCGGGCCTTGCCGATATAGAGGACGTCCCCCTTCGCATCGATCATCCGGTACACGCCGGGCGAGGTCGGCAGGGTCGACCAGAAGCGCCGGATCACGGCCGTGCCCGCCTCGACCGAGGCCGGGACGGCGGCGAAATCGAGCTCTACGCCCGAGCCGGTTTCGGCAAGGCTCTCCTCGTCGTCGCGCTCGTCGTCGACGACCTCCGGCGGAACATCCTGGGAGGCGGTTCGGGTCATGCGGCTGATGTAGGCCGCGCGCCGGGCGGCGGGAAGCCGGGGCCCGACGATCGCGATGTGCCGCAGCGCGTTGCTCTCGTGTCATTGTGACGCTTGGCTGACGCTGCTATGTGCCGGGCGTTCCTGCATCGGGTCGGCCCGCCAAGCGGACCCGCATCGTCCTCCGTTGCGTGAAACGATCTCGATGAAGCTTGTTGCGGGAAACTCCAATCGGCCCCTCGCAGGCGCCATCGCGGATTATCTGAAGGTCCCACTCGCCCGCGCCCAGGTCAGGCGCTTCGCCGACATGGAGATCTTCGTCGAGATCGGGGAGAACGTCCGGGGCGAAGACACCTTCATCATCCAGTCGACCTCGTCTCCGACGAACGACCACCTGATGGAGCTCCTGATCATCTCGGATGCGCTGCGGCGCGCCTCGGCCCGGCGGATCACGGCCGTGATCCCGTATTTCGGCTATGCCCGGCAGGACCGGAAATCGGCCGCCCGGACGCCGATCTCGGCCAAGCTCGTCGCCAATCTCATCACCCATTCCGGCGTCGACCGCGTCCTCACGCTCGACCTCCATGCCGGGCAGATCCAGGGCTTTTTCGACATCCCGACCGACAACCTGTTCAGCGCTCCCGTGATGGTCAGGGACGTCAAGGAACGGCTCGGCGGCCGGCAGAAGGTCGTGGTCTCCCCGGACGTCGGCGGCGTGGTCAGGGCGCGGGCCCTCGCCAAGCGCATCGATGCGCCGCTCGCGATCGTCGACAAGAGGCGGGAGCGGCCTGGCGAGTCGGAGGTGATGAACATCATCGGCGACGTGGCCGGCCTGTCCTGCATCCTGGTCGACGACATCGTCGATTCAGGCGGCACGCTCTGCAACGCAGCCGACGCGCTCCTGGCTCAGGGCGCGAGCGAGGTCTACGCCTACATCACGCACGGCGTGCTGTCCGGCGGCGCCGTGACCCGGATCGCGAAATCCCGCCTGAAGGAGATGGTGATCACCGATTCCATCCTGCCGACCGAGGCCGTGAAGGTCGCCCACAACATCCGGGTCGTCTCCATCGCGCCCCTGATGGGCGAGGCGATCGGCCGGACGGCGACGGAATCGAGCGTGTCGAGCTTGTTCGACTAGGGCGTGACGAGTTCGAGTTCCGGAAAGTAAGTTCGGTAGCGGCGGACGTCACGGGTGACGAGCGGTAGGCCGAGATCGGCCGCATGCGCCCCGATCAGGAAGTCCGGGAGGGTCGTAGTGCGGACGCCCCCGCTGCTCCGATACTTGCCGAATGCCTTGCCGGCCGCGAACGATGCGCGCCGCGTCGGCTCGACGATTCGAATGCCGAGGCCCGTCAGGTTTCGGTCTAGCTCGGCCTGATTGGGCAATTTGATCGAGACCTCCGCGTAAACGATCGCGTTGATCAGAAGCCGGTCCAGACGGCCGGCAAATCGTGCCATCTGGCGAGCCGACCACTCGCCCCAACGCTCGTCGGCCGAAAAAACGTCGAGCAGGACGTTCGAGTCGAGGAACAGCATCAACGATCGTCGCCCCGCGTCATCCGCATGATCTCGTCGGTCGTGATGCCCTTGATGGGTGGATCGCGGCGGAGGTCCGCGAGCGTCTCCTCGAAGCGTCGCAGCAGGTCGGACCGCCGAAGCTCGACCGCCCCGTCATGCCCGGTGTAGAATTCGACCTCGTCGCCAGGCCGTATCCCGAGACTCTCGCGCACCGCCTTCGGGATGGTCACTTGACCCTTCACGGTGACACGCGTAGCCATCCCGACCTCGTATTACCTACTTCGGTAAAGTAATACTTCATGCCGCCTCGGGCAAGCCGCCCCATGACCACGCTCTCCGACGACCGCGCCCTCGTCCTGTTCTCCGGCGGGCAGGATTCCACTACGTGCCTTGCCTGGGCGCTCGGGCGTTTCGCGGAAGTGGAGACGCTGGGCTTCGATTACGGGCAACGCCACCGGGTCGAGCTCGATCTCCGGCCCGGCATCCGGGCCGGCCTCGACGGCATTCCGGTCGGACCCGGCCGGCTCGGGCCGGACCACCTCCTGTCCCTGCCGGTGCTCGGCGCCATCTCGGAAACGGCTCTCACGCGGGATGTGGAGATCGGAATTGGCGAGAACGGGCTGCCGACGACCTTCGTGCCGGGCCGGAACCTCGTCTTCCTGAGCCTCGCGGCCGCCCTCGCCTATCGCCGCGGCTGCCGCCACATCGTGCTCGGCGTGTGCGAGACGGACTATTCAGGCTACCCGGATTGCCGCGACGACACCGTGAAGGCGATGCAGGTCGCGCTCAATCTCGGGCTCGAGGCCCGGTTCGTCCTGCACACCCCGCTGATGTGGCGCGACAAGGCCGAGACCTTCGCGCTGGCCGAAGCGCTCGGCGGCCCGGCCCTGATCGAACTGGTCCTCGAACAGACTCAGACCTGCTATCTAGGCGACCGCAGCGTCCGGCACGCCTGGGGCTATGGCTGCGGTCAGTGCCCGGCCTGCGAGCTCCGCGCCGAGGGCTGGCGGAAGTGGCAATTCGAAAAGTCGGCCGACCTGCCCGAATTGCGGTGACCAGAAGAGCGCCGTTTGCCCATGAGCCGGAAACCCGACCGTAACGGGTCGCGGGTAAAATGGTCCGATCATGAACTGTCGCGGCCGCCTGGCGAGCCTTTTCCGGACCTTCGAGCGTGATGCCCGCGGCAGCGTGGCGTTGATGTTCGGCTTTCTGGCGATCGTCCTCGTCGGAGTCGCCGGGGTGGCCTTCGACTATTCCCGCATGGCTCTGGTCCAGACCGGTCTGCAGCGGGCCGTCGACGCGGCGGCCCTGCTCGTTGCGCGAAACCGGGAGCAGGTCGGCAACTACGCCATGCCGGACGCGCTCGCGACGAGCTATCTCAAGAACACCTTCGACGTCGACCAGCTGACGGATCTGGTCGTCAAGGTCACATTGTCGGAAGATCGCGTCCGCGTCGACGCGGCCGGCAACCTGAAGATGACGCTCTCGAACGTGATCGGCGTCAACAAGAGACCGGTCAGCAGCTCGGCTGAGGCGCTGTTCGGTGACAACAAGCTCGAGCTTGCCCTCGTCCTCGATAATACCGGTTCGATGAGCGCGTTGAACAAGCTCGAAACCCTGAAGGCGGCCGCCCACCGCTTCGTCGACAAAATGCAGGCCGGCAATATGCAGCCCGGAGCCCTAAAAATCGCGCTCGTCCCGTTCGACACGAATGTCAATCTGGGCGCGCTGCGCACGTCCTCTTGGGTCGATTCCGCGTCGCAGACCTTTTGGACGAACGACCCCTCGAAGGCCGGTTGCGTCTGGGACCGGGATCAGCCGCATGACGCGCTGGACACGCCGCCCAATGCTGGAGCCACGGCCTTCAGCGCGGATACGAGCCGGTCGGCTCCCTGCAGCCTGGCCCCGATCATGCCGCTGACACAGGATTTCGGGGCGCTGCACAACGCCATCTCCGGCATGGTGGCGAGCGGCAACACCAACACCACGATCGGTCTAGCCTGGGGTTACCATGTCCTGACCCGGTCCGAGCCGGTCACGAACGCCGCGCCGAGCAACACCAAGAATCTCTCCAAATACATCGTCTTCATGACCGACGGCGACAACACGCAGAACCGCTGGTCCAAGAGCCAGACGGAAATCGACGCCCGCACGCGCCGCGTCTGCGACAGCGTCAAGGCCGACAAGATCCAGGTTTTCACGGCCCGGATCATCGAGGGCAACGCGAGTTTGCTCCGGGAATGTGCCACGTCGCCGGACATGTATTTCGACGTGCAGGACATGTCGCAGCTCGATCCGGTCTTCGATAAGATCCAGAAACTGATCAGCGGGACGCGCATCGCGCGGTGACCGGTCCCCCTTTGCCGGCTTGACGAACGGGGTGCCCGAGCGGCAAGGGCTCCGCCCATGCTTCTCGCCCGCCAGCGCCTGATCGAAGGCTGCGCCGCATTCGCGGCCTTCACCCTCACGATCCCGGTCGCGAACTGGATGATCGGACAGGTCGGGACGACCTGCGTTCCGGCCGGACCCTGTCTCATCCCGGTCGCGCCCGGCCTGATGGCACCCTCGGGCGTCGTGATGGCCGGCCTGGCCCTCGTGCTCCGCGACCTCGTCCAGCGGCGTCTCGGCTTCTGGGCCGGCGTGGTCGCCATCGCTGTCGGCGGGCTGATTTCGATGGTGCTCGCCCCGGCCGCGATCGTGGTCGCTTCCGCCACGGCCTTTCTCCTCTCGGAACTGGCCGACCTCCTCGTCTACACGCCGCTCCAGCGTCGCCATTTCGTATGGGCCGTGGTGCTGTCCAGCACGGTCGGCCTCGCGATCGATTCCGCGATCTTCCTGCAGCTCGCCTTCGGCAGCCAGGCCTATTTGCCGGGCCAGATCGTCGGCAAGCTCTGGATGGTCCTCATCGCGATCCCGGCGCTCGCCTGGCTGCGGCGCCGCGACGACCGCATCGGCCTCCAGCCGGCCTGAAGGCCGGGAGCCGGCCTGAAGGCCGGCTCGCCTCACTCGTCCTCGGCGTCGCCGAACAGCCCGAATTGCAGCGACGGATCGCGCTTCGGCTCGGTGAGGCCGAGATGCCGGAAGGCATGGCCGGTGAGGACGCGGCCGCGCGGGGTGCGGGCCAGGAGCCCGCGCTGGATCAGGAACGGCTCGATGATCTCCTCGATCGCGTCGCGCGGCTCCGACAGCGCCGCAGCGATCGTCTCGATCCCGACCGGGCCGCCACCGTAATTCTTCGCAATGACGGCCAGGTATTTCCGGTCCATCAGGTCGAGCCCGACCTCGTCCACGTCGAGGAGCCGAAGCGTCTTGTCGGCGATGTCGCGCGTGATGGTCGCGGCTCCATCGACGAGCGCGAAATCCCGCACGCGGCGGAGCAGGCGGCCGGCGATCCGGGGCGTCCCGCGCGACCGCTTGGCGATCTCGTTCGCGCCGTCCTCCGAGATGCCGATCCCGATCACGCGGGCGCCGCGCTTCACGATCAGCTCGAGTTCGGCGACCTCGTAGAATTCGAGGCGGATCGGGATGCCGAAACGGTCGCGCAGCGGGGTGGTGAGAAGGCCGGCCCGGGTCGTGGCGCCGACGAGGGTGAAGCGCGGCAGGTCGATCTTGACCGAGCGGGCCGCAGGCCCTTCCCCGATGATGAGGTCGAGCTGGTAATCCTCCATGGCCGGATAGAGGATCTCCTCGACAGCCGGGTTGAGGCGGTGGATCTCGTCGATGAACAGCACGTCGCGCTCGTCGAGATTGGTCAATTGCGCGGCGAGGTCTCCGGCCCGGGCGATCACCGGACCGGAGGTCGAACGAAAGTTGACCCCGAGCTCACGGGCCACGATCTGGGCCAAGGTCGTCTTGCCGAGGCCCGGCGGCCCGACGAAGAGCACATGGTCGAGCGCGTCTCCGCGCGTCTTCGCGGCCGAAATGAAGACGCCGAGATTGGAGCGGGCCGCTCGCTGCCCGATGAACTCGGTCAGCGTGAGCGGTCGGAGCGAGGTGTCGGGATCGTCCGGCCGGGTCTCCGGTGAGGCGAGGCTCTGTTTCGCTGGAGGCCGCAAATGATGTCCGAACTTGCTCCGCCAGCGGCAGATGCCACGACGCGGCACGCTTCCTTATCATCGATCTTGGATCACGCGGACAGAGTTCGCGCGACAGGGTCGGGCACCTTCGCGCGAGGCGCCGAAGGACCTCCGCGAGCCGGCTACAGGATGAACCGGCTCAGATCCGTGTTCTCGGAGAGCGACTCGACCTGGGCCCGCACGTAGGCGCCATCGATCCGGAACGCGTCCCCCGAGCGATCCGGCGCCGTGAACGAGATGTCGTCCAGCACCCGTTCGAGGACGGTCTGCAGGCGACGGGCGCCGATATTCTCGACGCTCGCATTCACGTGCACCGCGATCTTGGCGAGAGCCTCGACGGCATCCTCCGTGAAGACGAGATCGACGCCCTCCGTCGCCATCAGGGCGACCGATTGCTTCAGCAGAGACGCCTCGGTCTCGGTCAGGATGCGGCGGAAATCGTCGATCGTGAGCGGGTTGAGCTCGACCCGGATCGGTAGTCGGCCCTGCAATTCGGGCAGGAGGTCCGACGGCTTCGAGACGTGGAAGGCCCCGGACGCGATGAACAGGATATGGTCGGTCTTCACCGTGCCATGCTTCGTCGAGACGCTGGTTCCCTCGATCAGGGGCAGAAGGTCGCGCTGCACGCCCTCTCGCGAGACGTCGCCGCCGACGCGGCCGCCCTCCGACCGGGCGCAGATCTTGTCGATCTCGTCCAGGAAGACGATGCCGTTATTCTCGACCTGCCGGATCGCCTCCTGGACGAGGGCATCCTGGTCGAGAAGCTTGTCGGATTCCTCGGCGATCAGCGGCCCGTAGGCGTCCTTGACGGTCGTCCGGCGCGCCTTCGGCCGGCCGCCGCCGAGGGCCTTGCCCAGCATGTCGGAGAGGTTGATCGCGCCCATGGAGGCGCCCGGCATGCCCGGGATGTCGAACATCGGCAGGCCGGAGGCGCCGCCGCCGCCCGCGATCTCGATGTCGATCTCCTTCGTGTCGAGTTCGTTCGCCCTGAGCTTCCGGCGAAAGGAGTCGCGCGTCGCGGGCGAGGCCGTCGTGCCGACGAGCGCGTCCAGCACCCGGTCTTCCGCCGCGAGATGCGCCTTCGCCTCGACATTGCGGCGCTTTTCGTCGCGCACGAGGCCGATCCCGACCTCGAGGAGGTCGCGCACGATCTGCTCGACGTCCCGGCCGACATAGCCGACCTCGGTGAAGCGCGTCGCCTCGACCTTCAGGAACGGCGCGCCCGCGAGCCTCGCGAGGCGCCGGGAGATCTCCGTCTTGCCGCAGCCGGTCGGCCCGATCATCAGGATGTTCTTCGGCGCGATCTCGTCCTTGAGCGGGCCCTCGACCTGCTGCCGGCGCCAGCGATTGCGGAGCGCGATCGCGACGGCGCGCTTGGCGTCCTGCTGGCCGACGATGAAGCGGTCGAGTTCGGAGACGATTTCGCGGGGAGAAAAGGTGGTCATGGCCCTATCTGGGGTCGCTCGTGTCCCGGGTCATCAGGAGAGCCGGTCCGTCCTCGGTGTGGCGCAGTTCGATGGACCGAAAGTCCGCCCTCGCATAGGCCCGGACGGCGCGGTGGTTGTCGGGATCGGGGTCGATCATCACCCGGGGTGCTCCGGCCTGGAGGAGGCGGTCCGCGAGAAGGCGCAGGAAAGAGCTGCCGTGGCCCTGTCCCACGTGGTCCGGCTCGCCGATGAACGGGTCGATGCCGCAGGTCCCGGCGGGCTGGTCCGAGAAGGGGTTTCCCGGCCAATCCTCGGGCTTCCAGACCTGGGCGTAGCCGATCGGCCGCCCGTCGAGGACGAGCAGCCATTGCTCGACGCGCGTATCCTGGAGGTCGCCCGAGATGAGATCATATTGCTCCTCGGGATCGGTCCACCAGGCGGACACATGCGGCTCCACCAGCCAACGCCGGATGAGCGGCAGATGATCTGGCGTCAGGAGCTGGAAGCCGTAGCACTCGCCCTCCGGGCGGCCAGGCTCGGCTTGCGTCATGGCGAAACCGGCCGCGGGAGCCGGGCGACGAGGCCCTCGGGCGCGAAGCCGAGCAGGCCCCTGCGAAGCGGAGCCCAGCCGGCGCTGAGGAGGAGCACGAAGGCGCCGAGCGCCAGCATGGTGACCGGCGTCGTGGTGTCGGAGAGGCCGACGCTCCGGATGAGCGAGGCGAAGGCCACGCCCGCATAGACGAGGCCGGAGACGAGGATGGCCCGCCGGTCCACGAAGACCGCGACGATCGCGAGCGCAAGAAAGATCGCGAGCACGATGGCCGCGGCTCCCGGAGGCAGCAGGCCGCGCCCGACCCCGATCATGTCGAACAGCGAATGCACGATCAGCGGGGCGGCCAGGAGGTGGAGCCAGAAGGCGATGTCGGTGCGTCGTGTTCGCCGCGCAGGGTCGGCGAGGTCGAACCGCATTGCGATGGCGAAGGCCCCGATGCCGAGCGCCAGGAGGATCGGATTGGCGAGGCGCGCCGTCAGGTCGGGCGCGCCCACGTAGAAGAGCATCAGGACCATGAAGGCGAGCGCCGCCACCCCGGCCGCGATCGTGATCGGCACCCGGAAGCGGAGATAATGCAGCGCCGCCGCTGCGGCGGTCGCGAGCCCGGCGAGCGCGCTCGTCAGCGGATCGCGGTTCGGCCGGACCACGATGTCCAGCCATCCGAGGCGCGGCCCTGCCTGGCCGGGCTCGCTCCCGAGAGCCGCGACCAGCGCCAGGAACACGGCCGAGGTGAAGACGACGAGAAGCACGATCGAGGGCAGCGCCATCCGGCGCCGGCGGGTGAAGAATTCCGCAAGAGCCCAGGCGAGCAACGCGACGAGAGCAGCGGTCGGCCCGTCCGACAGATGTCGGCCGATCAGATAGGCGGCCGATCCCAGGAACAGGACCAGGCCCAGCGTCACG
The DNA here is from genome assembly GCF_964242715.1 of uncultured Enterovirga sp. Lineage (NCBI taxonomy): Bacteria > Pseudomonadati > Pseudomonadota > Alphaproteobacteria > Hyphomicrobiales > Methylobacteriaceae > Enterovirga > uncultured Enterovirga sp. Next base: position 32,236 of record NZ_CAXTAZ010000030.1, on the reverse strand, counting down.
AAGATGTCGGCGAAGCCCGTGACGAAGCGCAGGCGCTCCTCGTCCACCGGTTCCGGCCGCAGCTCCGGCTCCTCCTGCCGCGCGAGGCTGCGCAAAGCGGCAGCCTGACCCGGTGCGATCAACCCCTTCTCGACGGCGAGGTCGAGCACGCTGTCTGTGATCATCGGCGGGGACGCGCTCGAGCCGAAACAAGAAGGATCATGCGGGATGGGTGCGGAACAGCCCGCAGATGGGGAGGCGGACGCCATGTCACGGTCGGAGCCACGGCATGGATCGTTCCGCCCTCAGGCGTGGGCCCGCCGCCGTCCTCCGCGGGCCGGCATGGCGGCCTCCTCGAACAGGGCGGCCAGGTTTTCGGTCATCACGCCGCCGAGTTCCTCGGCGTCCACGATCGTGACGGCGCGCCGGTAATAGCGGGTGACGTCGTGGCCGATGCCGATCGCGATCAGCTCGACGGGCGAGCGAGTCTCGATCTCGTCGATGACATAGCGAAGATGGCGCTCGAGATAATTGCCGGAATTGACCGAGAGCGTGGAATCGTCCACCGGCGCGCCGTCCGAGATGACCATCAGGATGCGGCGCTGCTCGCTCCGGGCGAGCAGGCGCTCATGGGCCCAGTGCAGCGCCTCGCCGTCGATATTCTCCTTCAGCAGGCCCTCGCGCATCATCAGGCCGAGATTGCGCCGCGCCCGCCGCCAGGGTGAATCGGCCGACTTGTAGATGATGTGCCGGAGGTCGTTCAGGCGGCCGGGACTGGCCGGCTTGCCGCCTTGGAGCCAGCTCTCGCGCGACTGCCCGCCCTTCCAGGCCCGCGTCGTGAAGCCCAGGATCTCGACCTTCACGCCGCAGCGCTCGAGCGTCCGGGCGAGGATGTCGGCGCAGGTCGCCGCGACCGTGATCGGCCGCCCCCGCATCGAGCCCGAATTGTCCAGGAGAAGCGTGACCACCGTGTCGCGGAATTCGGTGTCCTTCTCCTGCTTGAAGGAGAGCGGCTGGTGAGGGTCGATGATGATGCGGGGGAGCCGGGCCGGATCGAGAATGCCCTCTTCGAGATCGAAGCTCCATGACCGGTTCTGCTGCGCGAGAAGCCGCCGCTGCAGCCGGTTCGCGAGACGGCCGACGATGCCCTGCAGATGGGAGAGCTGCTTGTCGAGATAGGCCCGGAGGCGCGCGAGCTCGTCGGCGTCGCACAGGTCCTCGGCGTCGACCTCCTCGTCGTATTTCGTCGTGAAGGCGTGGTATTCCGGCCCGCGCGTCTCGTTCTGGCGGGACGGCGGCGGCCGCCAGGCCTCCGAAGATTCGTCGGCATCGGTATCGTCCGATTCCTCGGGCATCTCGCCCGAGGGGGAATCGGCCGCTTCGGTTGCGCCTTCCTCCATGTCGTCGGCGGCTTCGTCCTGGAGGTCGAGCTCGGCCCGCTCGCCCTCGGCGCGTTCCTCCGATTCGCCCTCCCCGCCTTCGGACGGGTCGGACTCGCCCTCGTCCTCCGAATCGTCCTCGTCGCGGTCGAAGGAGGAATCGTCCGCCATGTCGAGCGAGGACAGGAGATCGCGGACGGACCTGCCGAAGGCGCGCTGATCCTCGAGGGCCGTCAACAGCCCATCGAGATCCCGGCCGGCCCGCTCCTCGATGAAGTCGCGCCAGAGATCGACGATCTTGGCCGCGGCCGCGGGCGGTTTCCGGCCGGTCAGCCGCTGGCGCACCATGAGCGCGACCGCGTCCTCGAGCGGCGCGTCGGCCCGGTCGGTGATGTCCTCGTATTTGCCGCCGCGATGGTAGCGGTCCTCGATCATCGAGGCGAGATTGTCCGCGACCCCGACCATGCGGCGCGCGCCGATCGCTTCCACCCGGGCCTGCTCGACGGCGTCGAAGACGAGCCGAGCCGCCTGACTCTGAGGCGCGAGCCGCCGATGGGTCGCGGCGTCGTGGCAGGCGAGCCGAAGCGCCATCGAATCGGCATGGCCGCGCACGATGGCGACGTCCTCGGGAGAAACCCGGCGCGGCGGTTCCGGCAGCCTCGCCTTCTCGCCGGTGAGCAACGGCCGATCGGACGCGTAGCTCACCTCGAGGTCCGGACGACGGGCGAGCGCCCGCATGCAGCCCGCGATCGAGCGCTTCAGGGGCTCGTTCGGGGTCTCCTTGCGGTCGCCGGGTTTCCGGTTCGAGATCGTCATGCGCCGAGGCGCTCCGCCAGTTCCGACAGGCTGCCGGCCGCGACGTCGACCGGCACCGTCGGGCCCGCCTCGCCGGTCGCCGGCCCGTATTCGTCCGGCCGGGCGACATGAGCCGTCCGCAGGCCGCAAGCGGCCGCAGCCGCGAGGTCATAGGAATGCGCGGCGACCATCATGCAGCGCTCCGGCGGGAGCGCGAGGGCGTCCGCCGCCGCGAGGTAGACCTCGGGCTTCGGCTTGTAGTCGCGCGCGATCTCCGCGCCGAGGATCGCGTCCCAGCCGAAATTATTGTGCCGGGCAAGATCGACCATCAGCGCGATATTGCCGTTCGAGGCTGGCGCCAGCTTGAACCTGCGGCGCAGGCGCGACAGGCCGAATTCCACGTCCAGCCAGGCATCGAGCCGATGCCAGACGAGGTTCAGGCGCTGGCGCGCGGGGTCGTCGAGATCGTCCAGCCCGAAACGCGGCAGGATGCGGTCCAGGTTCTCGCGATGCAGGATGTCGAGCCGCACATAGCCCCGGTTGCCGGCCCGGACGCCCTCCATGCCGGGCTGGTATTCCGCCCGCCAGGCATCGGCGAAGGCCTCGCCGTCGATCCCGCGTCCGAGCCCCGCGACCTCGCGGGCGATGGTCGTCCGCCAATCGACGAGCGTGCCGAAGACGTCGAAGAAGAGGGCTTCGACGGAATCGGGCGACGATCGCGTATCCCCGAGCTGTGACACTTCGAGCCGAGACACGTTCTAAAGCTTCCGATCCATTGCGAAGACGCGATCCATGACGTCAGACCAGACGTAAGGGCACTCGGCGGGAAAATCGTCATCGGGAATGCCGGTCTCTATGGATGCCCAGCCGCGAGCATCCTCGTAGCTCTCGGCCAGCGCCTCCGGCAGCCTCGGCTTGAGTCCGGGATTCTTATCGACGAGCCGCCTGATCCGACGGCGGTGCTCGCGGATCGTCCCCTCCCAGGAGGCGGAGCGATGCTCCGACTGCTGATCCCATTTCAGCATGTGCATAACGAGGATCTTGAGCGAGCCTTGCAGGCGATAGAACTGCACCTTGCCCAAATCGCTCAACTCCTCGGCGACGTTCTCTGCATCAATCTCGGTCAGCCGTCCCGCCCGAAGAAGGGTGACCTGCCGATCGATCCAGGAAACGTAGTCCAGGTCGTAGAGGTCGCTCGAGCCGTGAGCGGCGCTCAAGCTCTGCCCCGACTTTGTGGTCGCAACCATTCCGACCTCCCAGGCTGGCCCGCCTACCGGCGGCTGAAATCTTTGGGACCGACTGCGACGTAGTGTTTTACAACGCCGTAGGTCGGCTCGATCTGGACCTTCATCATCGGGGCGCCTCAGGTCAGCGCCACGTTGACGGCGCTCTCCGGCAGTTCCTTGCCGAAACTGCGCTGGTAGAATTCCGCCACGAGCGCGCGTTCGAGCTCGTCGCACTTGTTGAGGAACGTCACCCGGAAAGCGAAGCCGAGGTCGCTGAAGATGTCCGCGTTCTCGGCCCAGGTGATCACGGTGCGGGGCGACATGACGGTGGAGAGATCGCCGTTGATGAAGGCGTTCCGGGTCAGGTCCGCGACCCGGACCATCTTGTTGACGATGTCGCGCCCCTCGGGCGTGCGGTAATGGTGGGCCTTGGACAGGACGATGTCGACCTCGACGTCGTGGGCGAGATAATTCAGCGTCGACACGATGGACCAGCGGTCCATCTGGGCCTGATTGATCTGCTGGGTGCCGTGATAGAGGCCGGACGTGTCGCCGAGCCCGACCGTGTTCGCGGTCGCGAAGAGGCGGAAGGCGGGGTGGGGGCGGATCACCCGGCTCTGGTCGAGCAGCGTCAGGCGGCCCGAGGATTCGAGAACGCGCTGGATCACGAACATCACGTCCGGACGGCCGGCGTCATATTCGTCGAAGACCAGCGCGACGTTGTTCTGGTAGGCCCAGGGCAGGATGCCGTCGCGGAACTCGGTGATCTGCAGCCCGTCCTTGATGACGATCGCGTCCTTGCCGACGAGGTCGATCCGGGACACGTGGCTGTCGAGGTTGATGCGCACACAGGGCCAGTTCAGCCGCGCCGCGACCTGCTCGATATGGGTCGACTTCCCCGTGCCGTGATAGCCCGTGACCATGACGCGGCGGTTGCGCGAGAACCCGGCCAGGATCGCGAGCGTGGTCGGCGGATCGAAGATGTAATCCGGATCCGTATCGGGAACATGGTTCTCGGACGTCGAATAGGCCGGGACCTCGAGATCGGAATCGATCCCGAACACCTGGCGGACGGACACCTTCATGTCCGGTACGGCCGGCGCGGTCTCTTTCGTGCTGAGCATAGATCGCCTCATTGCGGGAGGGCCTGGAGCCGGAAGCCCTGCCGCGCCTGTCTCGGCGGCCGGCCGGCCGCGCGCCTCGGTGTCTTAGCCCCGCACTCGGGACCGTGCAATTTGCCGGCCGCGACCGCCCCGGCCGGTCCGCCTCAGCACAGACCCGCCGCTTTCAGCGTGTCATGCGCCCGGATGATGTCGCGCAGCCGGTCCTCGAAGGAGCGATCGCCGCCATGCGCGTCCGGGTGGAAGCGTTTCACGAGCGACTTGTATTGCGCCTTGATGGCGGCTGCATCCGCATTCTCCTCGAGTCCCAGCGTCTCGAGCGCCTTGAGCACCGGGCCCGGACGGCGCGGGCGTTCCGCCTCGGGCGCGCGCCGCGCATGGGCGGGACGCGACGAACGCAGGATGCCGAGGGGGTCGAGGTAATCGAATTCGCCCGGCGGGGGACCGCCGTCGCGGCGCTTCCGGTTGCCGTTGACGCCCATGTCCCAGGTCGGACGGTGGCCGATGGCGGCGTCGCGCTGATAGGCGACGACGTCGTCGTCCGGCATGCCGGCGAAATAATTGTAGGTCTTGTTATACTCGCGCACATGGTCGAGGCAGAAGCGCCAGTATTGGCCCTCGTGGCCGCGTCCCTTCGGGGCCCGATGCGCGCCGGCGGCCGAGCAGCCCTTCTGGTCGCAAACCGGCTCGCTGCGCGGCCGCGGCTCGTCGCAGGACGGCTTGATCCGGATGCTGTCGAAGAATGGCGAATTGAGATCCATGTCGGGTCGATTATGGGTGGACGAGCGCGGTTCGGGCAAGCCCGCCGGCTGCGACCTTACGGTCGGGGAGCGTTGACGTGACGTTACGGAACTGGATGGTCGAAACTTTGACGCGCGACCTCGCGCCGGTCTCGGTGTCGGTCGAGGACGAGTCGCATCTCCATGCCGGCCATTCGGGCTGGCGGGAAAGCGGCGAGACCCATTTCAGGATCGATGTCGTGTCGGCGGCCTTCGCCGGCAAGAGCCGCGTCGAGCGGCACCGGATCGTGAATGCGACCTTGGCGGACGCCTTCGGCCGTGGACTGCACGCCCTCGCCATCAAGGCCCGGGCACCGGGAGAATAGCCCCGGATGCCTGCGGCCCCCGGACCTCCCGAGGTCGCGGCGGCGCGAAGGCATAGATGACGATCGTGCCGAAAAGGAGCGCTCCGAACAGGAGAAACAGGCGCTCGTAGGTGAGCGCATCCGGGGTCCCGGCCTCGTGCGCGGCCTGGACGAAGCGGCCGGACAGCCATTGCAGAAGGCCCGCCCCGGCGATGAAGGCGAAGTTCATCGTCGTGACGCCGCGGCCGATCAGAGAGGGCGGCATGAACAGCCGGGCATGCGACATCAGGATCGCATAGGTGATCCCGGCGCCCCCGACGGTGATCAGGAGCACGATGGACAGAGCTGCGCTCGTCTCCCCCCACCAGCCGAGCGCAAGGAAGGCCGCGGCGCAAAGCGCGGCTCCGGCTATCGTCGTCGGCTTGGGGCCGAGCCGCTGCTCGATCGGGCCGAAGGCGAGCGCGCCGACCGACATCGCGATCGCCATGGCCAGCACCGCATGGCCGAGCGGCCCGGGGCCCAGCCCATGGACCGAGCTGAGATAGGGCGCGATCCAGAGCGAGCGGGTCGCGATTACGACCGCGTAGCTGACGAAGATGAGCGGCAGCAGCAGCCACAACACCCTGATTCGCAGAATCGTCGCGAGGCCGCCGAGGATCGACTGATCCGACGTATCGGCTTCGATCGCGGGCGGATCCCGCAGCACCGCATAGACGAGCGCCACGGCGAAGGCCGTGAAGCCGGCGATCGCGAGAAGCGATGGCCGCCAGCCATACCGCTCGACGGCGACCGCGAGCGGCGAGGCCCCGATCAGGTTCCCGATCGAGCCGAGCCCGATCACGGTCGTCGACATGGCGGCGAAGCGGTCGGCCGCGTAGCGGCGCGCGAAGACATACATGCTGGCCATCAGCACGGGCGCGCAGCCGAGGCCGATCAGGGCCATGGCGGCCAGCCCCTCGGCATAGTTCGTCGCGGCCGAGAGCCAGGCGGACCCCACGACCGCGGCCAGCATGATGTAGGCCAGCGTCCGGCGCGGGCCGAAACGGTCGAGCGCATAGCCGACCGGGAATTGAGCGACCGCGAAGGCCGCGAACCAGATCGCCGACAGCGCGCCGAGCTGCGCCGAATCGAGCGTCAGGTCGCGCGCCATATCGGCCGCGACGACGGCCAGGAAGGAGCGGAAGAACTGGCTCACCGTATAGGCGACGAGCAGCGCGACGAATGTCGGCACGGGCGAGGTCCCGGCGTCCGGCAGAGAATGCGGAGGCGGTGCGAGAAGCTGGCGGGTGGGGCGGTCGCGTCCGGCAGGACGGAGCCGCTACCTCACCCGCTCGAGCACGGAGACGTAATTCGCGACCGCCGCCCCGCCCATGTTGAAGATGCCGGCGAGTTCGGCGCCCTCGACCTGGATTCCGCCCGCCTCGCCGCAGAGCTGCATGGCCGAGAGCACATGCATGGAGACGCCGGTGGCGCCGACCGGATGGCCCTTGGACTTCAGCCCGCCCGACGGGTTCACGGGCAGACGCCCGCCCTTCTCCGTCCAGCCCTCCTTGATCGCCCGCGCGCCCTGCCCTTCGGGGGTAAGCCCCATCGCCTCGTATTCGATGAGCTCGGCGATGGTGAAACAGTCATGCGTCTCCACGAAGGAGAGGTCGTCGAGGCCGATCCCGGCCGCTTCGAGGGCCCGCTGCCAGGCGACCGTGCAGCCCTCGAACCGCAGGATGTCGCGCCGGGAGAGCGGCAGGAAGTCCTGCGCGTGCGCCCGCGACCGGAACGTGACCGCCCGGTTCATGGTCGCGGCCGTCTCGGATTCCGCGATGACGAGCGCAGCGGCGCCGTCCGAGACGAGCGAGCAATCGGTCCGCTTCAGCGGTCCGGCCACGAAGGGGTTCTTCGCCGATTCGGCCCGGCAGAAGTCGAAGCCGAGATCCTTCCGCATCTGCGCATAGGGGTTGTCGACGCCGTTGCGGTGGTTCTTGGCCGCGATCATGGCGAGCGCGTCGGACTGGTCTCCGTGGCGCTGGAAATAGGATTGCGCAATCTTGCCGAACACGCCGGCGAAGCCGCCTTCCGTCTCGCCTTCCTCGGCGAGGTAGGAGGCGCGCAGGAGATTGCGGCCGATCTCGGCCGAGGGCGTCCGGGTCATCTGCTCGACGCCGACGACGAGGACCACGCGGGCCTGCTTCGCCTCGATCGTCTTCAGGGCCTGATGGACGGCCGCGGATCCGGTCGCGCAAGCATTCTCGACCCGCGTCGCCGGCTTGAACCGGAAGCCGTCATCGGCCTGGAGCACGAGGGAGGCCGTGAAATCCTGGGGCGAGAAGCCCGCGTTGAAATGGCCGAGCACGATCTCGTCGACATCGCCCGCCCCGATCCCGGCATGGTCGAGCGCCTCATGCGTGACCCGGGTGATGAGGCTTTCCACGGTCTCGGCATCGTGCTTGCCGAACGGCGTATGGGCCCAACCGACGATCGACGGCTGCATGGCGTTTCTCCCTGTCTTCGGCTGCATATGCGCCCGTCATTCCGCTCCGACAAGCGCGGCGCGCTCATGGCTCCGGCGTCGATGGAGCGACCCTCACCGCGAGGTGAGGAGAAGCACGATGACGCCGATCACGATCAGCGCCATCCCGCCGAGTTCGCGGCGCGAGGTCTCCTGCGCCATGATGCGTCGGGACACGATCTGCGCGAGCACGACCTCGACCAGCGCCAGCGTCCTGACATTCGCGGCCGCCGTGAGGGCGAAGCCGATGAACCAGAATTGCGAGGCCGCCGCCCCCACGAAGCCGGCCGAGAGGGACGTGCGCCAATGGCGTAGGCTGCCGGCCAGGGCGGCCCGGTCGAAGAAGGCCAGCCAGATGCCCAGGATCGTCGTCTGCAGCCCGAGGCTCCAGGCGAGCGTGGTCGTCGCCCGCGCGACGAACGATCCCGAATCGAACGCGAGGATGGCGCCTCGGAACCCGACGGTCGAGATCGCGAAGAGGGCACCCGACCCGATCCCGAGAAGGATAGGCCGCCATCCGCCCTGGCCCAGTTCGCCCGAGACGCGCGGGCTCCAGGAGACGAGGACAACCCCGAGCGTCGCCGTGACGATGGCGGCGAGCGCCAGCGGCGGCAGCCGGTCGCCGAGCACCACGAAACCGAAGGCGGCGATCTGGATCGCCTCCGTCTTGAGGACGGCCGTCACGACCGAGAAGGAGCGCAGCCGCATCGCGGCCAGCATCGTCGCCGTGGCCAGGATCTGGGTCACCGATCCGAGCAGCAGGAAGGGCGCGAAGCCGGCTCCCGGCCCGGGCAGCGGCTCGCCCGAGATCAGCAGCACAAGCGCCAGGAAGACGAGAGCGAAGGGAAAACCGTAGACGAAGCGGACCTGTGTCGCGCCGGCGGTGCCGATGGTTTCGGTCAGCCGCCTCTGCATCGTGTTGCGGGCCACCTGGCCGACCGAGGCGATCAGGGTCGCCGGGATCCAAAGTAAGCCCACATCCATGACGGTCGCGCGGAACCCGGCTTCGTGCTATGCCTTGCTGCTGCCACGTATGAGCCGATACGTGTGGGGCAACAAGGGCGTGCCCGTCCTGCCCGACCATCGGACCCGTGCGACCGTCGCGTCGCACGCGGGAGCCTGCCGACTCACCGGAGCTGAATGAATGGCCGCGAGCCGAGCCACCTTTCTCGCGATCGCAACGCTTGTGCTGGCCGCGATCGGCTGCGGATCGGCGCGCGCCCAGACGCCCGGCCTCGTGGTGGACGCGGATACGGGCCGGGTCCTCTTCGCCGAGCGAGCCACGGACCCCTGGTTCCCGGCCTCGATCACGAAGCTGATGACGACCTATGTCGCGCTGGATCAGGTGCGCCAGGGCAGGGCCTCGATGAACGGCCTCCTGACCATGTCGGAGACCGCCGCCGCCCAGCCCCCGTCGAAGCTCGGCATGCGGCCGGGCCAGACCATGACGCTCGAGAATGCCCTGAAGATCATCATGGTCCTGTCGGCGAACGACGTCGCCCAGATGATCGGCGAGAATCTGGGCGGCGGGTCGGTGGAAGGCTTTTCCGATCTCATGAACGACACCGCGCGCCGCCTCGGCATGCGCGAGAGCCGCTGGGTCAACCAGCACGGTCTGCCGGATGCCCGCCAGCAGACCTCCGCGCGCGACATGGCCGTGCTGGCCCGGGCGCTGATGGCGCATTTTCCCGAACACGAGGCGCTGTTCCACATCGGAGCCCTGAAGCTCGGCAACCGGATCATGCGCAACCATAACGGCCTCCTCGGCCGCTATCCCGGCACGGACGGAATGAAGACGGGCTTCATCTGCTCGGGCGGGTTCAACGTGGTGGCGACCTCGACGCAGAATGGGCGCCGGCTGATCGCCGTCGTGATGGGGTTCCCGTCCGCCCGAGAGCGCGACCTCCGCACGGCCGACCTCTTCGATTCGGGCTTCGCCTCGCTTGGCTGGGGCTCGCAATCCCTCGACACGTTGCCGCCATCGGGCTCGATGGCCGCGCCCGACATGCGGCAGTCGATCTGCGGTCCGAAGCGGCGTCAGCCACAGGAGAATGACGAGCAGACGAGCGCTCAGGCCGGCAACGCCGACAACCCGATCGCGAGCCTGTTCTCGCCCTCCGCCTTCGGCCAGGGCGTGGCGGGTGCAGCCGCCACAGGAAGCCGTCGCACGCTCGGGCCCCGGGTCGCCTTCGAACCGATCCCGGTCTGGCTCGGCGCGACGCCCGGTTCCGTCGCGAGCGACGAGGGCCAGGTCAAGGGACAGCGGACCAGGGCTGCCGGGAACCGGGGCCGGACGAAGGTCGTCGCCAGCCCGGGGCCGGCCACCGCGGCCTTCACGTCATCGGCCGGAACGCCGTCGCCGATCGCGAGCGGCATCGGGGCCGACAAGGCGAACCCGGTCGCGGCGAGCGCCGGCGCGGCCGGGCGGCGTAAGCTCGGCGCGATTCCAGACCGGCCGAAAACCGCAGCCGCGCTGGAGGGCATGAACCCCGATGCCGGGAAGCCGAAGCCGAAGGCGGCCGCGAAACCCGCCCCCAAGGTGAAACCCGTGCCCGCTGCGGCGGCAGCCGGAAATGCGGCGGCGAAGACGGCCGCCCGCGCGAAACCCGCCCCGGCCGGTCGTGATTGAGAACAGGTCCGGCCAGCGCCCGGCCGGACCTCCGCCGCCGATCCCGCTCACGATCCTGACCGGCTTCCTGGGCGCCGGGAAGACGACGCTCCTGAACCGCCTCGTCGCCGACCCGGCGCTCGCCGACACGGTCGTCGTCGTGAACGAGTTCGGCGAGATCGGGCTCGACCACCTGCTCGTCGAGACCGTGGAGGACGGCCTGGTCCTCCTGTCGGCCGGATGCCTGTGCTGCACGGTCCGGGGCGATCTCGTCCAGACGCTCGAGGACCTCCTGCGCAAGCGCGACAACGGCCGGATCGTGCCGTTCCGCCGGGTCGTGATCGAGACGACGGGGCTCGCCGATCCCGCGCCGGTCCTGGCCGCCGTGCTCTATCACCCTTACCTCTCGCGCCGTTACGCGATCGAAGGCGTCGTCACCGTCGTGGACGCGATGCATGGCGCGGCCACGATCGAGCGGCACGAGGAAGCGCGCCGGCAGGTCGCCGTCGCCGACCGGATCGTGATCAGCAAGGGCGATCTCGCGACGGACGGGGGGCAGGTGCTCGAGGACCGGCTGCGGCAGCTCAATCCGGGGGCAGTCCTGCTCCGTGCCGTCCAGGGCGAAATCCCGGCCGAGCAGGTCATATCGGGCGGGTTGTTCGACGCGGCCGGCAAAATCGCCGACGTCGCGGCGTGGCTCCGGGCCGAGGAAGTCGCCGCGGCGAAGCATGGCGCGCACGACCACCACCACCACCACCACGTGAGCCGGCACGACGCGCGCATCCATTCCTTCGTGCTGACGAGCGAAGCGCCTGTCGGCCAGGGCGCGCTCGACACATTCCTGGAGATGCTGCGGGCTCAGTTAGGCCCCAAGCTGCTGCGGCTGAAGGGGCTCGTGGCGCTGAAGCACGACCCGTCACGGCCGCTCGTGATCCAGGGCGTGCAGCACGTGATCCACGTCCCGGCCCTCCTCCCGGACTGGCCCGACGCGGATCATCGCACCCGGATCGTGCTGATCGTGGAAGACGTGCCGCGGCAGGCAATCGAGCGGATGTGGCGGGCCTTCACGGGCCAATCGTCCCTCGACGAGCCGGATGCGGCGGCCTTGACCGACAACCCGCTCGCGCCCGCCACCATGGCGCGATAAAGTCTTGCTTCTCCCCGCTTTGCGGGGCGAGGTCACCCGCTCACATGTGGATGGCGCGCTTCTCCACCGCCATCGCGGCTTCCTTGACGGCTTCGGCGAGCGTCGGGTGAGCGTGGCAGGTGCGGGCGATGTCCTCGGAGGAGGCGCCGAATTCCATCGCCATCGCGGCCTCGGCGATCAGGTCGCCGGCGCGGGCTCCGACGATATGCACGCCGAGCACGCGATCGGTCGTGGCATCGGCCAGGATCTTGACGAATCCGTCCGTCGTCGCGTTCGCCTTGGCGCGCCCATTCGCCGTGAACGGGAACTTGCCGACCGAATAGGCGACACCCGCCTCCTTCAGCTCCTCCTCGGAGCGTCCGACAGCGGCGACCTCCGGGTTCGTGTACACGACGGACGGGATCACGTCGTAATTCACGTGCCCCGCCTTGCCGGCCAGGATCTCGGCGATGGCGACGCCCTCGTCCTCGGCCTTGTGGGCCAGCATCGGCCCGGCGATCACGTCCCCGATCGCGTAGACGCCGGCGACATTGGTCGAGAAATGCGGGTCGACGATGATCCGACCCTTCGGGTCCAGCGCGATTCCGAGTTCGGCGAGGCCGAGCCCCTCCGAATAGGGAATGCGCCCGGTCGCCACGAGCACGACGTCGGCTTCGAGCGTCTCGGCCGCGCCTTCGCCCTGGGCCGGCTCGATCGTAACGGTGGCGCCCGCGCCCGTGCGCTCGACCTTGGTGACCTTGGTCGAGAGCTTGAAGACGAAACCCTGCTTGCCGAGGATGCGCTGGAACTGCTTGGCGACCTCGCTGTCGAGGCCCGGCAGGATGCGGTCGAGATATTCGACGACGGTCACCTCGGAGCCGAGCCGACGCCAGACGGAGCCGAGTTCGAGGCCGATCACGCCCGCGCCGACGACGACGAGCTTCTTCGGAAGGACCGGGAGCGCGATGGCCTCGTCGGAGGAGACCACGACCTCGCCGTCGAGCTCGACCCCGCGAAGCGGCGCGACAGTGGAGCCGGTCGCAACAACGACCGCCTTGGTCTCCAGCATCTGCGTGGTCCCGTCCTCGGCCCGCACCTCGACGCTGTTCGCTCCGGCCAAGCGGGCGGTGCCCCGGAAGGCGTCGACCTTGTTCTTCTTGAGGAGGAACTCGACGCCCTTGACGTTGCCGGCAACGCCCTCGTCCTTGAACCGCATCATCTGGGCGAGGTCGAGCGTCGGGGTACCGACCCCGATCCCGAGATGACCGAAATGGTCGCGCGCATCGGCGAACAGCTCGGAGGCGTGCAAGAGCGCCTTCGACGGAATGCAGCCGACATTCAGGCAGGTGCCGCCATGCGTCGCCCGCTTTTCGACGACGGCGGTCTTCAGCCCGAGCTGAGCGGCCCGGATGGCACAGACATAGCCACCAGGGCCGGTGCCGATAACGACGAGATCGTAGGACATGAAAGAAAGGTCTCGGATCAGCGCGGCTTGAGAAGATCGATATCTTGCTTCAAGATCGCGAATTGCTGGTTCAACGTCCGCAACAGCTCACCAAACTGCGCATCGAGGCGATCGAAACGCCCCTCCAGCTGGTCGAAGCGCCCTTCAAGGCGATCGAAGCGGGCCTCGAGTCCGCCCGCTCGCCCATCGAGCCGGTCGAACCGAGCTTCGAGGCGATCGAAGCGGTCATCGGTGCGCTCCGACAGCACGTCGATCTTCGTCTCGACCCGCGCGAGGTCCCGGCGCAGCTCGCCCTGATCGCTCTCGACCAGCAGCACCCTTCCCTTCAGGTCGCGGATGTCGGCCTGAAGACGCTTCATCTGCTCGCCGAGCAGATCGAGGGAGACATTTTCGCCGGCGGCCATGGACTATCGTATCACAGATCCAGCACGAGCCGTGCCGGATCCTCGAGCGCTTCCTTGATCCGGACCAGGAAGGTCACGGCCTCCTTTCCGTCGACGATCCTGTGATCGTAGGACACGGCCAGATACATCATCGGCCGGGCAACGACCTGGCCGCCGCGGACGACGGGCCGTTCCTCGATCCGGTGCATGCCGAGGATGCCCGATTGCGGCGCATTGAGGATCGGCGTCGACATGAGCGAGCCGTAGATGCCGCCATTCGTGATCGTGAAGGTGCCGCCCTGCATCTCCTCGATCTTGAGCTGGCCGTCGCGCGCCCGCTTGCCATAGCCGGCAATCGTCTTCTCGATCTCCGCGATCGAGAGCCGATCGGCGTCGCGCACCACCGGCACGACGAGGCCCTTGTCGGTCCCGACGGCGACCCCGATGTGGTAGTAGTTCTTGTAGACGAGGTCCTGCCCATCGATCTCGGCATTGACCGCCGGCACGTCCTTGAGAGCCTGCACGACGGCCTTGGTGAAAAAGCCCATGAAGCCGAGCTTCGTGCCGTGCTTCTTCTCGAACACGTCCTTGTATTGCGACCTCAGCTTCATCACCGCGCCCATGTCGACGTCGTTGAAGGTCGTCAGCATGGCGGCCGCGTTCTGGGCTTCCTTGAGCCTCCGCGCGATCGTCTGACGGAGCTTCGTCATCCGGACGCGCTCTTCGCGCGAGGCGTCGTCCGGGGCCGAGGGCGCGCGCACCTGGACCGGGGCTGCGGGAGCCGGCGCGGCTGGGGCGGCCGACGCGGCGCCGCCGCCCGAGACCACGGCCAGCATGTCGCCCTTGCTGACGCGGCCGTCCTTGCCGGTGCCGGCGAGGGAGGCGGGATCCACGCCGCTCTCGGCTGCGATCCGGTCGACCGCGGGACCATTCGGCGTGGACGTGGCCGCCTTGGGGGCCGCGGCCGGTGCTGCCGGTGCAGGGGGGGCCTTGGCCGGCTGCTGCGCGGCCGGAGCCGGTTCGGCGGCCTTTGCCGGCTTCGTGGAGGCGGCCGCACCGCCCTCGACGATGCTGCCCAGCACCGCACCGGGCCCGACCGTCTCGCCGTCCTTCGCCAGGATGTCCCCAAGCGTCCCTGAGGCGGGAGCCGGGACCTCGAGCGTGACCTTGTCGGTCTCGAGTTCGACCAGCGGCTCGTCGGCCTTCACGGCGTCGCCGGGCTTCTTGAACCAGCGCCCGATCGTGGCTTCGCTGACGGATTCGCCGAGTGTCGGCACGAGGATGTCGGTGGCCATGATATCGCGCCGCGGAGGCGTCCCTTGTCTCAGGTGCCGGTCGTACGATGGATGCGCACGAGGCTGGGATGAAGCGCAGCCTGTAGCATCGGGGAAGTCTCATAGCGAAGACCCAATCCGGTGCGGATCGCCGGATCCGCTTCGGTCGATGCCCGTGCCGCCGCCTCGTCTTCAGCCTCGGCCGGAGACATCGTGAACGCGAAGTCGGGCCGTGGCGGGATCAGGCGGCAGACGAAGACGGCCACGGGACTAGCCCGAAACCGCGTCTTCGAGAAAGGCTTTCAGCTGGGCCTGATGCTTCGACATGAGCCCCGTCGCGGTGGCGGCCGAGGCGGGCCGGCCCGCATAGCGGGCGCGCTTCACCGGGGACTTGGCGTGGACGAGCACCCATTCGAGATAGGGTTCCACGAACGACCAGGAGCCCATGTTCTTCGGCTCTTCCTGGCACCACACGACGTCCGCGTTGGGGAACCGCGAGAGTTCGGTCGTCAGCGACTTCAGCGGGAACGGATAGAGTTGCTCGACCCGCATCAGGTAGACGTCGTCGATGCCCTGGCGCTCGAGTTCGTCGAAGATGTCATAATAGACCTTGCCGGTGCACAGGATCACCCGCCGAATCTTGTCGTCTGAGACGAGGTTCTTGCCCTCGTCCCACAATACACGGTGGAAGGTCGAGCCATCCGCCAGGTCAGCCAGTGACGAGACGCAGCGCTTGTGCCGCAGCAGCGACTTCGGCGTCATCAGGATGAGCGGCTTCCGGAACTCGCGCTTCAACTGGCGACGGAGAACGTGGAAATAATTCGCCGGCGTCGAGCAGTAGCAGACCTGCATGTTGTCTTCGGCGCACATCTGCAGGAAGCGCTCGAGCCGCGCCGAGGAATGCTCCGGGCCCTGCCCCTCGTAGCCATGCGGAAGAAGGCAGGTCAGCGCCGACATACGCAGCCACTTGCGTTCGCCTGAGGAGATAAACTGGTCGAACACCACCTGCGCGCCGTTGGCGAAATCGCCGAACTGGGCCTCCCAGAGCACGAGCGCATTCGGCTCCGAGAGCGAATAGCCGTATTCGAAGCCGAGCACCGCCTCCTCGGACAGCATCGAGTTCACGACCTCGAACCGGGCCCGGCCTTCGCCGATGGTCGAGAGCGGCGTGAAGCGCTCCTCGTTCTCCTGGTCGAGCAGCACGGAATGGCGCTGCGAGAAGGTGCCGCGCTCGACATCCTGACCCGAGAGGCGGACCGCATGGCCCTCGTCGATCAGCGTCGCGAAGGCCAGCGCCTCCGCCGTCGCCCAATCGATCCCCTCGCCCGTCTCGAACATCTTGCGGCGATTATCGAGGAAACGGCCGATGGTGCGGTGCGCGTGGAAATCGGCCGGAAGCGTCGTCAGCTTCTCGCCTAGCGCCCGCAAGGTCTCGACCGGGACCCCGGTCTTGCCGCGCCGGCAATCCTCGTCCGCTTCCGAGACCGCGATCAGACCGGCCCAGCGGCCGTCCAGCCAATCCGCCTTGTTCGGCTTGTAGCCCTGCGCGGTCTGGAACTCCTCTTCGAGGCGTGTCCGGACTTCTGCCCTCATCGCCTCGAATTCGGCCGTCGGCACCACGCCTTCGTCGGCGAGCTTCTTGGAATAGAGGTCGAGCGTGGTCGGGTGCTTGCGGATGGTCTGGTACATCCGCGGCTGGGTAAAGGCCGGCTCGTCGCCCTCGTTATGGCCGAAGCGACGGTAGCAGAACATGTCGACCACGACGGGCTTGTGGAAGGTCTGCCGGTATTCGGTCGCGACCTTCGCCGCGAAGACGACGGCTTCGGGATCGTCGCCGTTGACGTGGAAGATCGGCGCCTCGACCATCTTGGCGACGTCGGACGGATAGGGCGAGGAGCGCGAGAAGCGGGGATTCGTCGTGAAGCCGATCTGGTTGTTCACGATGAAGTGGATCGAACCGCCGGTGCGGTGACCCTTGAGGCCGGAGAGGCCCAGGCATTCGGCGACCACACCCTGGCCCGCGAAGGCGGCGTCGCCATGGATGAGGAGCGGAATCACGGACGTCCGGCTTTCCGGCGCGTCGTTATGCTGGTCCTGCTTCGCCCGGACCTTCCCGAGCACGACAGGGTCGACGATCTCGAGATGGGACGGGTTCGCGGTCAGCGACAGATGCACGTTGTTGTCGTCGAAGGTGCGGTCGGACGAGACACCGAGATGGTACTTTACGTCGCCCGAGCCCTCGACCTCCTCCGGCGAGGCTGAGCCGCCCTTGAACTCGTGGAAGATCGCGCGATGCGGCTTTGCCAGCACGTTCGCAAGCACGTTCAGCCGCCCGCGATGGGACATGCCGAACACGATCTCCTTCACGCCCAAGGCGCCGCCGCGCTTGATGATCTGTTCGAGAGCCGGGATCATCGACTCGCCGCCGTCGAGACCGAATCGCTTGGTCCCGGTATATTTGAGATCGAGGAACTTCTCGAAACCTTCAGCCTCGATGAGCTTGTTCAGAATCGCCTTCTTGCCCTCGGGCGTGAAGGTGATTTCCTTGTCCTTGCCCTCGATACGCTCCTGGATCCAGGCCTTCTCGACCGGGTCGGAAATATGCATGAACTCGACGCCGAGCGTCGAGCAATAGGTCCGCTCCAGGATGTCCACGATCTCCCGGATGGTTCCGAACTCAAGTCCGAGCACGTTGTCGAGGAAGATCGGGCGGTCCCAATCCGCTTCCGAGAAGCCGTAATGGGCGGGCGACAATTCGTCGTCCGCGACGCGCTTCTCGAAGCCGAGCGGGTCCAGATTGGCGTGGAGATGGCCGCGCATCCGGTAGGCCCGGATCATCATGATGGCCCGGATGGAATCGCGGGTCGCCTGATGAACCTCGTCGGGCGACGCTCCGGTCTGCTTCTCTTCCGTCCGGGCCCGAATCTTCTCGCCGACGGCCTTCTCCACCTGAACCCAATTGCCGTCGAGGGCGGAGACGAGTTCGCCGTTCAGCGGGATCGGCCAGTTCGGCCGCTCCCAGGAGGCGCCGCGGGCATTGGAGGCGGCATTCCCGCCCTCCTCCTTCAGGCCGGCGAAGAAGGCCTGCCAGTCAGGATCGACGGAGGCCGGATCCTGCTCGTAGCGGGCCTGCAATTCCTCGATATAGGCGGCGTTGGCTCCGTACAGGAAGGCTGATCGGAGAAGGGCTTCGTTCGGCTGCTGGCGCGACATTCGACCTGTCCTGGCGACCCGCGCGGTCCCGTGACGGCGCCGATCATCTCGTGTGCTGCGCCGCAGTCGCACCGCAATCGGGCGAGGGAAAGGCGGCCTCGTCGTCAGCCCTTACCAGGGCCTCGTAACGCGATCCATAACATGGACCGTGCCAGTCCCGATTTCACCCCCTGAGCAGCTCGACCAGCGTCTTGCCCAGCCGTGCCGGTGAGGGCGAGACCTTGATCCCGGCCGCTTCCATCGCGGCGATCTTGTCCTCCGCGCCGCCCTTGCCCCCGGAGATGATCGCGCCCGCATGGCCCATGCGCCGGCCGGGAGGAGCGGTGCGCCCCGCGATGAACCCGACCATCGGCTTCTTGCGCCCGCGCTTCGCTTCGTCGGCCAGGAATTGCGCCGCCTCTTCCTCGGCCGAGCCGCCGATCTCGCCGATCATCACGATCGAGGTCGTCTTTTCGTCACCCAAGAACATCTCCAGCATGTCGATGAACTCGGTCCCCTTCACGGGGTCCCCGCCGATGCCGACCGCGGTCGTCTGGCCGAGGCCCTCGCTCGTCGTCTGGAACACGGCCTCGTAGGTCAGCGTGCCGGAGCGCGACACGATCCCGACCGAGCCCGGCTTGAAGATGTTCGCCGGCATGATCCCGATCTTGCATTCGCCGGCCGTGACGACCCCGGGGCAGTTCGGCCCGATCAGGCGCGACTTCGAGCCGTCGAGCGACCGCCGCACCCGCACCATGTCCAGGACCGGGATGCCCTCCGTGATGCAGATGATGAGCGGAATCTCGGCATCGATCGCCTCGCAGATCGCGTCCGCGGCGCCAGGCGGCGGCACGTAGACGACCGACGCGTCGGCGCCGGTCCGCTCCTTGGCTTCGCGAACCGTGTCGAAGACCGGCAGGCCGAGATGGTTCGAGCCGCCCTTGCCGGGCGAGGTCCCGCCGACCATCCGGGTGCCGTAGGCGATCGCCTGCTCGGAATGATAGGTGCCGTTCTTGCCGGTGAATCCCTGGCAGATCACCTTCGTGCTCTTGTCGATCAGGATGGACATGGGGCGCTTTCGTAGTCGTTCAGGTGGGAAGGAAGGGGTTGACGACCCGGACGGACCCGTAGGTCTGCCCGTGATTCAGGTCTTCGCTGTAGAGAACGGTCGCTGACAGGCGCTCGGCGCCGGTCGGCTCTAGATCCTGCTTCTTCCATGTCAGCGCCCGAACGCGACCGGGACCGTGCTGCTCCGGCGGACCACCACAGTGGATGCGAGCTTGTCGTGCCAGCCCTGTTTGCGGATGTCGAAGGCGACCCAGAGGAAGCCGAGGCCGAAGACGAGGGAGGAGACGAAATAGCCGAAGAAGCGCCCGATTGCCTGCCCGGTCGAGATCGGGGCGCCAGCGTCGCTGCTCACGACCCGAAGGCCGAGCGCCATCTTGCCGGGCGTCGCGCCGGACGAGAGCCAGAACCCGATCGTGTACAGGGCCGGGATCAGCATGGAGAGAACGGAGACGGTAACGACCGAGCCGAATTGGACATTGGCCGGATCGGAACTCGGGCCTGGCCCGGTCAGGCTGGATGCGAAGGCCCCGAACATGACGGCGTTCACGACCGACAGGATGATGGCGTCGATCAGATAGGCGCCGACGCGCACCCAGAAGCCCGCGAAGGTCAGCGCCTCCGGCTGCGGCACGGGGGCGTAGGTGTTGCCAGGTCCGAATGCGCTCATCTCGACCCCACGCCCCTTTCATTGATGCCGAGCCTGTTCGAGAGAACCGGGGCGGAGCCGCCGCGAGCGGCCCCGGCCGCCGCTACCCCTTGCGCACCGCCGCGACGATCTTCTGGGCCGCGTCGTCGAGATCGTCGGCCGAGATCACGTTCAGGCCGGAGGTTCGGATGATCTCCTTGCCCTCGGCGACATTCGTGCCCTCCAGCCGGACGACCAGCGGCACCTGCAGCCCGACCGCCTTCACGGCGGCGATGACGCCGCGCGCGATGACGTCGCATTTCATGATGCCGCCGAAGATGTTGACCAGGATGCCCTTCACGTTCGGGTCGGCCGTGATGATCTTGAAGGCCGCCGTGACCCGGTCCTCGGTCGCGCCGCCACCGACGTCGAGGAAGTTCGCCGGCTCCTCGCCATACAGCTTGATGATGTCGAGCGTCGCCATGGCAAGGCCGGCGCCGTTCACCATGCAGCCGATGGTGCCTTCCAGCGAGATGTAGGCGAGGTCATGCTTGGAGGCCTCGATCTCCTTCGAGTCTTCCTCGCTCAGGTCGCGAAGCTCGACCACGTCCTTGTGGCGGTAGAGCGCGTTCGAATCGAAGGCGATCTTGGCGTCGAGGCAGAGGAGCGAGCCGGCTTTCGTGACGATCAGCGGGTTGATCTCCAGCATCGACATGTCCTTGGAGAGGAACGCCGTGTAGAGCTTGGAGATGATGTCCCCCGCCTGCCGGGCGAGTTCGCCCGTGAGGCCGAGCGTCTGGGCGACGGCGCGGCCGTGGTGGGGCATGTAGCCGGTGGCGGGGTCGATCGAGAAGGTGACGATCTTCTCCGGCGTGTCGTGGGCGACCGCCTCGATATCCATGCCGCCTTCGGTCGAGACCACGAAGGCGACCCGGCCGGTCTCGCGATCGACGAGCGCGGAGAGATAGAACTCCCGGTCGATCTCCGATCCGTCCTCGATATAGAGCCGGTTCACCTGCTTGCCGGCCGGCCCGGTCTGGATCGTGACCAGCGTCCGGCCGAGCATCTCGGAGGCGAAGCGCTTTACCTCCTCGATCGACTTCGCGAGCCGGACGCCGCCCTTGTCGCCGGCCTCGGCCTCCTTGAACTTGCCCTTACCACGGCCACCCGCATGGATCTGGCTCTTCACGACCCAGATCGGGCCGCCGAGCTCCTTCGCGGCCGCCTCGGCCTCGTCGGCCGAGAAGATCGCGACGCCGCGAGAGACGGGAAGCCCGAACTCCTTGAGGACGGCTTTGCCTTGATACTCGTGGATGTTCATGGATCAACTTTCGATGTCATGGCCGGGCTCGTCCCGGCTATGACGATAGCAAGGGCGAGCCGGTCGGATCGGGATGGCCGGGACAAGCCCGGCCATGACAAGGGAGCCCCTACGAGAGAGCCGGGTTGATGCCCTTGCAGGCGTCCACGAGACCCTGGACCGAGGCGATCGACTTGGCGAACATCGCCTTCTCGTCCTCGTTCAGCGTGACCTCGACGATGCGCTCGACGCCGTTCGCCCCGATGACGATCGGCACGCCGATGAACATGCCGTCGACGCCATACTGTCCCGTCAGGAGCGCGGCCGCAGGCAGCACCCGCTTCTTGTCCTTGAGATAGCTCTCCGCCATCGCGATGGCGGAAGCGGCCGGGGCGTAGAAAGCCGAACCGGTCTTCAGGAGGGCGACGATCTCGCCGCCGCCCTTGCGGGTCCGGTCGACCATGGCGTCGAGCTTGGCCTGGTCGAGCCAGCCCATCTGCACGAGGTCCGGGAGAGGAATGCCGGCGACCGTCGAGTAGCGCGTGAGCGGCACCATGTCGTCGCCATGGCCGCCGAGCACGAAGGCGGTCACATCCTTCACCGACACGTCCATGGCCTCGGCCAGGAAGTGCCGGAACCGGGACGAATCAAGGACACCGGCCATGCCGACGATCTTGTTCGCGGGAAGGGCGGAGAATTTCTGTAGCGCCCAGACCATCGCGTCGAGTGGGTTCGTGATGCAGATCACGAAAGCGTCCGGAGCATATTGCTTGATGCCGGACCCGACAGCTTCCATCACCTTCAGGTTGATGCCGAGGAGGTCGTCGCGGCTCATCCCGGGCTTGCGGGGAACGCCGGCCGTGACGATCACGACATCGGCGCCCTTGATGGCCGCATAATCGCTCGCGCCCTGGTACTTGGCGTCGAAACCGTCGACCGGCGCGGATTCGGCGATGTCGAGGCCTTTGCCCTGGGGAACGCCGTCGGCGATGTCGAACAGGACGATGTCGCCGAGTTCCTTCAATCCGGCGAGATGGGCGAGCGTGCCGCCGATCTGCCCCGCGCCGATCAGCGCGATCGTCTTACGAGCCATGTCGTGATGGTTCCTCGGCGTCGTGTCATGAGGGTCTTGGGCAGGAGCCCGTGGCGCCTCTTTGACGCATTCGTGGGTGACCATCAAGCGAGGAAAGACCGAGGGCCGGTTTTGGCCGAGAGGCTCGGCTAAGCGCCCGTGCGAATGGCCCCGAGGACGCGCGAGGTGGTCGTCTGGATCCGGGACTCGGACATCTCGTCGTCGAGGAGGTTACCCTCGATTGCATTCTGCACCGTTTGGTGATCGGGCCGCAGGTCTCCTTGGCGAGCAAGGTCGACGATCCGCATCGCCTTGTCGGCGCAATCGGGGGAGGCGCGCGCGATATCCTCGGCCAGGGTCACGATAGCATCCTCAATGCCGCTCGCTCTTGGGTTCTCGCGCATGTCAGGTGTCCGCCTCGCCATCGGCGCTGATCAGCCATCAAGACTAGCATCGTAACACTAGCGTGACAGTCTTCCCTCCTCGGTGTCCGAATTCGACATACGATGACTGGAACCAGTTCCAAGGCTCATCTTTGTCAACCACAACCGAGCCGGCCTCCGCAGCGATGATCCGGCTCTTGTGGGAGATGAATATGCGCAGAATGTTGATGGTAGCTGGCGCGCTGTGCGCGGCGATGCCGGCCCTTGCCCAGATGTCGACCTCGCCGGCATCCCCGCCCGCTATGGCGCCGGGTGCGGTGGCGCCCGGCTCCCCGGCGCGTGCGAATAGCGGTCCCGGTGCGACCGGAAGCATGCCCACCGAAGGGACGGGAGCGGGCACGGTCTCGAACAACCCCGCCGGCGCCGGCAATGCCGAGCAGCCCTCGCGTGCAGTCCCGAACACGGGCGGTGGCGGTGGCGGCGGCACGGGTGGCGGCGGCTAAGCTCCGCACCCTCTCAAGATCTTCGACCTGCGGCGAGCGATCGCCGCAGGTCGGTCAGGTCTCCGCGAGACCCTTCGCCGAACCGGTGTTTTCGTCCCGCGGGGGCAGCGCGAGATAGTCCCGCGATCGCATTTCGTGCAGGCGAGACACCGTCCGGGCGAATTCGAACGCTTCGGCGCCTGTCTCTGCCCGATAGAGGTCTTCGGGCCGCGTCTCGGCGGAGGCGACGAGCTTGACGTGACGTTCGTACAGCACGTCGATGAGTGTGATGAATCGCCGGACCTCGTTGCGTTGATCCGAGCTCATACGGGCGATGCCGTCGACGAAGACCGTGTGATAGCTGCGGGCGATGCCCAGGTAATCGGACGCTCCGAGCGGCCGGCGGCAGAGATCGCCGAATGCGAAGCGGGCCACGCCCATCGCCTGGCTCGGGACGTCGACATCATGCCCGAGCACTCTGAGGGTTGCGGGTCGCGCCGGCTTTCCGCCCGTCAGCCGCAGGAACAGCCCGTCCATGTGACCTGACGCCTCGCCGTCGTTCGGCGTGAAATAGACGGACGCGTCGCCGAGTTTCTCCAGCCGAAAATCCGTGCGGGCCTCGAGGTGCCAAACCTCCGCGCGCTCTTCGAGAAGCTTGATGAAGGGCAGGAACAGCGCCCGGTTCAGACCGTCGCGGTAGAGATCGCCTAGGGGCACGTTCGAGGTCGCGACCACGGTCACACCTTCGGCGAAGAGCGCCGTGAAGAGACGGCCGAGGATCATCGCGTCGGCGATGTCGGTCACGGCGAATTCGTCGAAACAGAGGATCGAGGCTTCCTCCGCCAGCGCCTCGGCCACGGGCCGGATCGGGTCGTCTCCCGCCACGCGCCCGGCCCTGAGATCCTGCCGCCAAGCGTGAATCCGGGCATGCACCTCCGCCATATAGGCGTGGAAATGGGCCCTTCGCCTGGTCTTGTCCCCGAGGCTGTCGCAGAACAGGTCCATCAGCATCGTCTTGCCGCGCCCGACGCCGCCCCAGATGTAGAGGCCCCGGGCAGGCGGCTGGGCGCGGGTGCCGAACAGCCATCCGAGCGGGCCCGGCTTGCGGGCCGAACGATGCTCGACGAGTTCCTCGCGCAGTTGGTCGAGCCGCCCGACCAGCGCCGATTGCGCGGGGTCGGCCTCGAGCGCGCCCTCGCGCACCAGTTCGTCGTAGCGGGCCCGCACCATGCCGGTCTTGCCCGGGCGGCCTTGTGGCTGCGTCACGACCGGCCGGATGCGGAGATCGGGCTGCGCGAGTTCAGGAGCGGGTCAGGCTCAGGGGCGCACCGGATTTCGCGAGCACGCCGGACAGTCCGGAATGGGACGACCGGAGTCTCGCCGCGACTGCCCCGCCAGGCTGATAGAGGTAGACCTCGCCATCCCGGAAATCCCAGGCCGTGATCCGGGCCAGGTCCTTGTTGGCGCATCCGCCGGCGGAGGCCCGGTAGAGGTCGAGCGAGGGCGTGCTGGACAGATTGACCTTGCAGGTCGTGCCGGTCGCCTCGCGCGCCGTCCAGCCGCCAATGGCGGCGGAGCGGGACGAGGGACCTGCGGGCGCGGAGGCGGGTGCGCCGCCGCCGCCGAGGGTCTCGACCGGCCGGGGTCCGCCCGGCATGACCTGGACCTCTGAGCCGGGTGGCGGGCCGAGCGGCTCCGAGGTCACGGAGCCCGACGGGACCGCTGCGACCGTCGGCTCCGATGGAGGCTCGGCCGGGGCAGAGCGGGCTGACGCGACCACGGGCGCCCGCGCACCACCGCCGAACCGTCCCGACTGGCATCCGGCCGCGGCCGTTGCGACGCAGACGATCATGGCCAGCCTCTGGATCCAGCCTGTCTCGGCACCCATGATTCTCACTTCGCTCCACCCCCGCCGCGGTCCATGACGGCTCGAGCGCCTGTGCGCAATACGATCCGGACCTGCGCCCTCCCGGGCGATGACCCGGTCGGGCAGACTCGTCCGTCAACGTCCCGTCAGAGCCGCGTCCGCGCCGCCCTCGGCGAACGCTTGTCCTTGATGAAGGCGCTCACGACCATGGCGCGCGCGATATGCTCGGCCATGCAGCGGTAGCCGAGGTCGTTCAGGTGCAATTCGTCGGGCGACAGGAGAGGTCCCGCCTTGGCATTCTCGATGAACTCCATGGCTTCGTAACGACGGACCAGCAGCACGCCCTCGCTCATGGCGATATCGCGGAGCGCCATGCGGATGCCCTTGTAATGCTCGTCCTTGCTCACCTTCAGCGTGTATTGCAGGCCGACCAGCACGGTGTCGATCTCGCGCTCCCGCAGCCATCGCACCGTATCGATGACGGTCGCCTTGAACTCGTCGACCGGCACCCGCATCAGGGCGTCGTTGGTGCCGACCTGCCACAGCACGAGATCCGGCTTTTCGAGCGCGACCAGGGTCTTCATGCGGTCGGCCGTGGCCGACGAAATCTCGCCCGACACGCCCCGATTGATGATGACGACGTCGAGACCCTTGAAGGTCTGTTCCAGGATGGTTTCGAGCTGGGCCGGATAGTTGAAGGCGGGCGAGGAAGCCCCGAGCCCCACGGTCGAGGAGGAGCCGATCGCCAGCACCCGGATCGTACGGCGTGCTTCGAGATCGGCCTGAAGATGAGGCAGCGGAGCCGGCGTCGCGATGTCGGCGGCTGGGGCCTGACAGCGCGGACTGAGGGCGGGCGGCGCGGGCGGGCCCGGAACCGGGATCACGGGCTCCCCCTCGACGGCTCGGGACGGCGCCGCGAAGAGCAAGCCGAATGTCAGGACACAGGCGACGAGGGTGGAGCCGAAAGCCTTAGCCTGTCGCGCAACTCGGACAGCCATGCCGTTGATCCCAAGACCGCTATCCCGAGCAATAGCACGGGCCCATCCACCATCAAACCTCCTCCCCATGCGACCCGCAAGAACTGTCCAACGAGGCTGAGAAGGGAGCCGACGCAGAAGACATTGAGGGAGTTGCGGCCGAGCATCGACAGGAACCGGGCGACCGGCCGGAGAAAGCGGGCGATGTAGCGGAAGCTCCCGGCGAAGGCGGCCGCGACCGCCAGGAAATGCAGCAGCCGCGCCGGCGATAGGAAGGTCTTGTCGAAGACGAAGAACAGTGTCGGATCGGGCACGCGCGTCGGATCGGGCTCGTAGTCGATGAGCACGACCCATGCTCCCACCACCACCACGACCCAGGCGATCGGGCGCAGCCAGCGCAGATGCCTGCGGACGAGGCCGCCGATCTCGTCCGGTGCGCCGAGCACGAAACCGAGCACGAAGATCAACTGCCAGGCGAAGGGATCGAAGAACCAGACGCCATCGACAGGCCAGGTCGGCAGGTTGATCCGGAAGGTGAGGGCCGCTGCGTAGATCGCAATCGAGAGCGGCAGCAGCAGCCGGGGTGCGAGCCGGTGCACGATCGCCATGGCCGGCGCGCCGAACATCAGCACGACGTAGAGCGGCAGGATGTCGAAATAGCCGAGCTGGTGCGACAGGAGCACGAGGCCGAGATGCGTCGGCACAGGGTCCTGGAACACCGCCGCCGCGTTGTTCGATTCGAGGAGCAGCGGGTTATCGAGCAGGAGCGCGGCCGACGCGATGGTCGCGATCGCCAGCATGGTGATCAGGATCTGGGCGGCATAGAGGGTCACGGCCCGGGCGCCGAGGCGCAGGACGAGCCGAGGGAGACCGAGCGGCTCCTGCGCGGTCGTCGCGACATGACGGAGGCCCCAGCCGGCCAGGAAGACGAACAGCTCGGCCGAATCCGACAGCCCGTAATTCCGGTGCGTGAACCGCTCGAAGGAAAAGCCGGGGACGTGATTGACGAAGATGCTGACGAGCGCGAGCCCCCGCCAGAAATCGATCTCGTTCGCAACCCGCATCGTGTTCGTCGGCCCGACTCGGGGCCCCTTGTACCCGGCCGCGAGCCGAAGTCAGAGCGGGGGCAAGGGCCGCCGCGCGGCGTCCATGCCGGCCCACGGGTCGTCGGTCCGGCGGGCGAGCCAGTTCGGCACGGTCCGGAGGGTCAGCTCGGCCGGATCGAGATCCGGCGTGAGCTCGCTCCACCCGATCGGGACCGACACCGTCGCCCCCGGCCGCGACCGGGTCGAGAACGGCGCGACCGCAGTCGAGGTCGGGTCGTTGCGGAGGTAATCGATGAAGATGCGGCCTTTGCGGGCGGCGATGGATTGCCGGGTCAGGAAGCGTTCGGGCTCCGCCGCGGAGAGCTTGTCCCCAACGGCCTTCGAGAAACGTTTCACCTCGGCCCAGTCATGATCCGGCGTGATCGGCACGACGATGTGCAGGCCCTTGCCGCCCGTCGTCTTGAGAAAACCCGGCAATCCGAGCCGGTCGAGTTCGGCCCGGACGTCATGGGCCGCCGCCGCCACGTTCTGGAAGGCTAGGCCTTCGCCCGGATCAAGGTCGAAGATGACCTGGTCCGGCCGGTCGGTCCGGTCGACATGGGCGTTCCAGGGATGGATTTCGAGCACGCCCATCTGCACGAGCGCGACCAGGCCGCGAACGTCGCGGATGAAGAGATAGGCGCCGGATTCCTCGAACCCCGCGACCTCGACCTGGCCGAGTTCGGACGGCACGCCGGAGCCCGCATGGCGCTGGTAGAAGCACTTCTTCTGGCGGCCGGCCGGACAGCGCACGAGCGTGATCGGCCGGTTCGCCACATAGGGCACCATCCGGTCGGCAACCGCGACGTAGTAGGAGGCGAGCTCGCGCTTGGTAATGCCCTGTTCGGTGTAGAGGATCTTGTCCGGGCTCGTCAGCCGGACGCCCTCGACCTCGATCGCCTCGCCCGCGCTCATGTTCCGGCCACCATGCGGGCGATAAGCTCGGCAGGACGCGCCTCCGCTTCGAGCTGATCGAAGCCGCATTGGCGCGGCGCCTTGTCGGGCCGCCAGCGGAGCAGCCGCGTCCCGTGCCGGAACCGGTCGCCGGTGACGTGGTCGTAGCGGACCTCGACGACGAGTTCCGGCCGCAGCGGCTGCCAATCACCGCTTCGCTCCGTGCTCCAGCGGCTCGGGCCGCCTGGCGCACGGCCGCTGAAACCCGGCGCCTCGACCAGGCCTTCCAGCCGCGCGGTCAGCTCCCGCCGCTCGCTGTCGGCGATCCCGGACGTGAACCCGACATGGTTGAGCAGGCCCTCGTCGTCGTAGAGACCGAGAAGGAGAGACCCGACCTGCCGGCCGTTGCTCTCGTAGCGGAAGCCGCCGACCACGCAATCGGCGCTCCGCATCCGCTTGACCTTGAGCATCGCGCGCTCACCGGATTCGTAAGGGCCGTCGAGCCGTTTCGCCACGACCCCGTCGAGCGCCCCGCCGAGCCGGCCAAGCCAGGCTTCGGCCTCCTCTCGCGAGCGGGTGAAGGGCGTAAGCCTCAGGCCGGACGTGTCGTCGAGCCCCGCCCAAAGAGCCTCGAGTTCAGCCCGGCGTTGCTCGAGCGGCAAGGCAGCGGTGGCCCGGCCGCCGGGCACGACCAGGATGTCGAACAGGATCAGGATCGCGGGCGTCTCCTGCGACAGTCTGCGGATCCGGCTCTCGGCCGGATGGAGCCGCATCTGCAAGGCGTCGAAATCGAGGCTGTCGCCGACCGGGATGGTGAGCTCACCGTCGAGGACGAAACCGTCCAGGGGCAGCCGCCGCACGGTCTCGACCACCTCCGGGAAGTAGCGCCCGAGCGGCTTCCCGGACTTCGCCCGAAGGTCGACAGTCTCGCCGTCCCGGAAGACGAGGCAGCGGAACCCGTCCCATTTGGGTTCGAACTGCCAGCCAGCGTCATGGGGAAGCTCGGAGACGAGCCGGGCCTCCATTGGAGACGTTTCGGTCTCGATCGGGATTGGCGCTCCGGCCCCGGGCCGAGCCGCTACCTCGTCCGCCACACGCAACGCCACAGCCGAACTCGCCCCCGCACCGATGATCGGCAACGCGGGAGCAAAGCTTCGGGTTCGCTCACACGGCGCGCTGCACCATCATCTTCTTGATCTCGGCGATGGCCTTCGCCGGATTGAGGCCCTTCGGGCAGGTATTCGCGCAGTTCATGATGGTATGGCAGCGGTAGAGCCGGAACGGGTCGTGCAGCTCGTCCAGCCGGTCGCCGGTGGCCTCGTCGCGGGAATCGGACAGCCAGCGATAGGCCTGCAGCAGGGCGGCGGGCCCGAGGAAGCGGTCGCCGTTCCACCAATAGCTCGGGCAGGACGTGGTGCAGCAGGCGCACAGGATGCACTCGTAGAGCCCGTCGAGCTGGCTTCGTTCCTGCGGCGATTGCCGCCATTCCTTTTCCGGCGCCGGGCTGTCGGTGTGGAGCCAGGGCTCGATGGTGGCGATCTGGGCGTAGAAGGAGGACAGGTCGGGAACCAGGTCCTTGATCACCGGCATGTGCGGCAGGGGATAGATCCTGATCACGTCCGACTTGCAATCGTCGATGCCGAGCGTGCAGGCGAGCGTGTTCTCGCCCATGATGTTCATGGAGCAGGAGCCGCAGATCCCCTCGCGGCAGGACCGCCGGAGCGTCAGGGTCGGGTCGACCTTGTTCTTGATCCAGAGGAGCGCGTCGAGGACCATCGGCCCGCAATCGTCCCGGTCGACATAATAGGTGTCGATCGCCGGATTTTTCCCGTCATCCGGGTTCCAGCGATAGATGCGGAACTCCTGCAGCCGCTTCGCCCCGGCCGGCTTCGGCCAGGTGGTGCCGTCCGTGTAGCGGGAGTTTTTGGGGAGTTGGAACTGGGCCATCTACTCGATCTCGTTCTCGAAAGGGTTGAAAGGCTCAAGGCGCCTGACGCGGACGCGCTCGCTTTCCACCGTCACGATTGCGCCTCGGGCGAATTGTTCGGACTGCAGAGACAGCACCCGCCGGACAAGGACCGCTTGTGAGGTGTGATCCACCTGCCTGATGCGCAACTGGACGACGCTCGGTGATCGGAGCCCGAGCAGCGTGACGATCGACCCGAAGTCCAGATCGCGGCTCAGCACGACGGCATCGTTCGCCTGCGCCCAGTCCATGATCTCTTCGTCTGGCGCATCCTCTCTGCCGATGCTGGACCAGTGGATCGCCTTGATACCGACCTCAGCAAGCGCCGGCACCCACTCTGCCGAGAGGTTCGTGTCGATCACGATCCTCCCCCTGCCTCGACAAGGTCGATGTCACGGAACCGGGCGAGCCATGCGCCAAACCGGATGGCGTCGGATACGTCGTCGCGCTGAATGTACGGGAAGTCGGCGAGGAGTTGATCGACGGTCGTGCCCGCGCCGATCTCGTCGAGGATCATCCCGACTGTCACCCTCATACCGCGGATGCTCGGCTTGCCGCCCATAACAGCCGGATCGACGGTAATCGTCGGAAACCCTTGGACGCTCCGCCTCATCACCAAGCCTCTCTCTAACTCCTGCCGCCGCACTTGAAGTTCGCCAGAACACCTAGACTTTCGAAATACTTCCCGAAAAAGCCCAGATCACCACGCCACCGTACGAACAAATATGGCAGCCAAACGACCTCAGCCTCTCCAATCCGTCATAGCCTAATACACTCGCGCCTTCGGCTCGATATACCCGATGTCGTTCGACATCGTATACGTATGCACCGGCCGGTAATCGATATTGACCTCGTGCTTGGTCTCGTCGATCCAGCTCAGTGTGTGCTTCATCCACTGCTTGTCGTCGCGGTCCGGGAAATCCTCGCGGGCATGGGCGCCGCGGGATTCCTGGCGGTTGGCGGCGCTCTCCATGGTGACCACCGCCTGGACGATCAGGTTCTCGAATTCGAGCGTCTCGATCAGGTCGGAATTCCAGACGAGCGAGCGGTCGGTGACCTGGAGGTCCTGCTGGCCGCGCCAGACCTCGCCGATCAGGCCCTTGCCCTCCTCCAGCACCTCGCCGGTGCGGAACACGGCGCAGTTCGACTGCATCGTTTTCTGCATCTTGTCCCGCAGCACAGCCGTGGGCGTGCCCCCGTTGGCGTGACGGGCGCGGTCGAGGCGCGAGAGCGCGAGGTCGGCGGAGTTCGCCGGCAGCTCGGCCTGACGCGCGCCGGCTTCGACGATCTCGGCGCAGCGGAGCCCCGCCGCACGACCGAAGACGACGAGGTCGATGAGCGAGTTCGAGCCGAGCCGGTTCGCGCCGTGGACCGACACGCAGGCAGCCTCCCCGATCGCCATCAGGCCCGGCACGATATAGTCCGGATCCTGGCCCTTCAGGGTCAGGACCTCGCCGTGGAAGTTCGTGGGGACCCCGCCCATGTTGTAATGGACGGTCGGGATCACCGGGATCGGCTCCTTTGTCACGTCGACGCCGGCGAAGATCTTGGCGCTCTCCGAGATGCCGGGCAGGCGCTCATGCAGGATCTTCGGGTCGAGGTGATCGAGATGGAGATGGATGTGGTCCTTCTCCTTGCCGACGCCGCGGCCGGCCCGGATCTCCATCGTCATCGAGCGCGAGACGACATCCCGCGAGGCGAGGTCCTTGGCGGAGGGTGCGTAGCGCTCCATGAAGCGCTCGCCCTCGGAATTGGTGAGGTAGCCACCCTCGCCGCGCGAGCCCTCGGTGATGAGGCAGCCGGCGCCGTAGATGCCGGTCGGGTGGAATTGCACGAATTCCATGTCCTCGAGCGGCAGCCCGGCCCGGAGCACCATGGCGTTACCGTCGCCCGTGCAGGTATGGGCGGAGGTGGCCGAGAAATACGCCCGGCCATAGCCGCCGGTCGCCAGGATGGTCATCGCGGCCCGGAAGCGGTGGATCTCGCCCGACTGCATGTCGATCGCGATGACGCCGCGGCAGCGGCCCTCCTCGTCCATGATCAGGTCGATGGCGAAGTATTCGATGAAGAAATTCGTCTGGTGCCGGACGGCCTGGCCGTAAAGCGTATGCAGGATGGCGTGGCCGGTCCGGTCCGCGGCCGCGCAGGTGCGCTGGGCCGTGCCCTTGCCGAAATCGGTCGTCATGCCGCCGAAGGGCCGCTGGTAGATCTTGCCCTCGTCGGTGCGCGAGAAGGGCACGCCCCAATGCTCGAGCTCGTAGACGGCGGCCGGCGCATTGCGGACGAGATATTCGATGGCGTCCTGGTCACCCAGCCAGTCCGACCCTTTCACGGTGTCGTACATGTGCCAGCGCCAATCGTCCGGGCCCATATTGCCGAGCG